>NZ_AP022607.1:600000-864257 GCF_010728725.1 Mycobacterium branderi | reverse complement strand
TGAAATCAACTGCGGGAGAACGGGTCGCCTCAATCGGTACCGGAGCCAGCGCCATCCAGTACGTGCCCGCAATCGCCGCCGACACAAAGCACCTGACGGTATTTCAGCGCACACCGACCTGGGTCAGCCCGCGCCTGGACGCGCCGTTCACTGCTGAACAGCAGGAGTTTTTCGAGCGCAACCCCGAGCAGGCGCGCAAGCTGCGCGACGCGGCTTTTCAGCAGTACGAGCAGATGGACTTCGACACCGACTCCGAGCAGACCAAGCAGCTCACCGCGGAGGCCCACGAATTCCTGGCCGCGAACGTGCGCGATCCCGAACTACGGGCCAAGCTGCTACCGAACTATCCGCTGGGCTGCAAACGCCCGCTGCTCTCCGATGATTGGCTTCCCACGTTTGCGCTGCCGAACGTCACGCTGGAGACCTCGCCGATCGTGGCGTTCACCGAGCACGGTTTGCGCACCGCCGAGGGCACCGAACACCGCGTCGACACCGTCGTCTACGGGACTGGATTCAAAGCCGCCGACTATCTGAGCAGCCTTGACGTCTACGGCAGGGACGCCCGTCGTCTTCGTGACGAGTGGCGTGACGGTGCCGAGGCGTATCTGGGAACCGTGGTGCCCGGCTATCCGAATCTGTTCACCCTGTATGGACCCAACACCAACGGGGTCACCTCGATCATCTATATCCTCGAGGCCCAAGCCGAATTCGCTCGCCGCGTCCTTGATGAGATGGTTTACCGGAACATCCGCACGGTCGAAGTCAAACGCAGCGTGCACGACGCTTACAACCGCGAGATCCAAGATGCGCTGGCGGGTAAAGTGTGGGCGGCCAACTGCAACAACTACTTCCGGCACCCCAACGGTAAGATAATCACCCAATTCCCTTACAGCGGTTCCGCGTTCGCAAAGCGACTGCAGCAGGTAACGCTGGATGTGTTTGACTGCGCCCCGCCGGGCGAGGACGACCGGCAGCTGGAGAAGGCAGGCAGCAGCGCATGACGGCGGTCGTCACCGGCGGTGGATCCGGAATCGGCAAGGCGGTAGCGGAAAGGCTGCGTAAAGCGGGCCAGGATGTGGTGGCCTGGGATATCGCGGGCGGCGATATCGACTGCGACATCAGCGATTGCGACGCGGTCGGGGCGGCTATCCGGCAGACCGTCGCCGAGCGGGGAACGCCGGACCGGCTGGTGGCGTGCGCCGGCGTCGGCGCGTTGGGGACTCTGCTCGAGCAAGGACCCGCCGACTGGCGCAGGGTCCTCGACACCAACCTGACCGGTACGTGGCTGACCATGCGGGCCGGTACGCCATGATCGACGCCGGCGCGCCAGGATCCATTGTCGCGGTGTCGAGTATCAGCGGGACCATCGCCGATCGGGACATGGACGCTTATTGCGTGTCCAAAGCCGCGCGTTGACATGTTGGTGCGGGTGGCTGCCGCCGAGTGGGGGGTCCATGGTATCCGCGTCAACGCGGTGGGCCCCGGGGTCACCCGCACACCCATGCTGGCCGAGGCCGAACAGTTGCCGGGCTGGGTTCAGGCGCTGACCGAGCGGACTGCCCTGGGTCGCCTCGGTCGGGCCGATGACGTCGCCGAGGCGATTGTTGCAGTACTCGAGATGTCCTGAGTCACCGGGCAAATCGTGTTCGCCGACGGTGGGCTGGCGTTGCACAGTCCCATCGACAGCTATGGGCAGCAACAGCGCGTACTGAGGGGCACGACCGGCTGAGCGGTCATGGCCGTGGCGTTCCCGGGCCGCGCCGGCGTGAAGGTGACCGGCAGCTTGCCCAAGCCCGTCATGGTCGGGTTGCCCAGGTATTGGTAGACGCCGTCGGTATCAACCCGGTAGTCGGGAATGCGCTCAAGAACCGCCCTCACCATCACCTCGAACATGACCCGCGCCAGATGAGATCCGATGCACCGATGCGGCCCCAGCCCAAAGGCGACATGGCGATTCGGTGCCCGGTCCAGGACCACGTCGCCGGCTCGGGCGAACTCTTGCTCGTCATGGTTGGCGGCCAACCAGCTGATGATGAGGCGGTCGTTGCGTCGAAGGTGTTGTCCACCGAGGACGACATCGCGTGTCACCGTCCGGCTGAGCTGCTGATTGACCGAGAAGTAGCGCAGAAACTCATCGGTGGCGGTGCGGTAAAGCTCCGGGCGATCGATGAGTTGCCGGCGCAGATCGGGATGCGTGCCCAGGTGAAGCAGACTCAGCGCCGTCTGTGACGTCGTGGTGTCGACGCCGCCGGCGACCAGGTTCCACAAGATATCGAGCAGCTGTGTGTCATCCAGCCGCCTGCCGTCGTACTCGAATTGGACGAGGAAGCTCGTCAAGTCGTCGCGAGGGGCGGCTCGCCGGGTCGCCGCAAACTTCAGCAGACCCTCCATCATCGCGGGTACCTCGGCGACCGCGCCGGCGTACTCGGCACTGTCCTGCGGAAGAGCCATCACCGAGTGGAACAGGTTGGCATACAGCTGCCAGTTGTCGTAGGGCAGGCCCATCAACCGCATGGTCAGGATGGCCGGAACGGGGCTGGCGTAGTCCAGCACGAGGTCCATGCGACCGTCTGCGATCCGTTGATCGAGAAACCAGTGCACCGACTGTTCCATAAACGGCCGTATTTTCTGGACAGCTCCCGGCGAGAAGAATGGGGCGAGCGCGCGCCTTAACGCCCGGTGGTACGGCCCGTCGACTTCACCGATTCCCAGGGCCGGCTGGCCTTCGGGGCGCGGGACACCCATCTCGCCTTGGTAATCGACCCCGTCGGCGGAGTTCGGCTCGTTTGTGCGCGAAGGTTTCACCGTCCCGGGCGATTTGTGCCACCGCGTCATAGCTTGTGACGAACCAGAATCCGCCGTAGTTCTCGTTCCATGCCACCGGGCAGCGCCGTCGAAGGCCGGCGTTGACTTGCAGCTCGTTTTGATTGAAGTCCGGTGAGTGATGGTCGAAATCGACAACCGCGTCGGCACTGACATCACGGCGTGCGGCCATCAAAACCTCCAACACACGCAAACCAGCAAATTCGCTTTGCGCCGGCGGCGGCATCTCTAGACTCGGCATTAAATGGCAATCTTAGCAATGTTAGTGCTCTGAGGGTATGGAGGCTGTGATCGTGAGCGCTGATGCCCTGCGGCACTGAAGGTATGGCCATTGACGAGCCACTGTTACCGGTCGGTATCGGATGCGCAGTTGCAGGCGCGCTGCGCACCGTTAGCCACAGGCGGGCCGGTGACGCTGGCTATTCGTTGAGCCGATGATCACACTGAACCACGCTCGGGAGGCGCAGGCCATGAGCAATTTCGATTTTGTCGACTTCTTCACCGACTCCGCCGTCATTCCGGATCCCTACCCCTACTTCGACTACCTGCGCGGCAAGAACCCGGTGCTTCGGCTGCCGCACCACAACGTCGTCGCGGTCACCGGCCATGAGGAGGCCGCCGCGGTCTACAAAGACACCGATACCTTTTCGAGTTGCGTCGCAGTTGGGGGACCGTTTCCACCTTTGCCGTTCGAGGCCGAAGGCGATGACATCAGTGCGCAGATCGAGGCGCACCGCGATCAGTTTCCGATGTCCGAGCACATGCTCACGATGGACCCGCCGGTACACACGCGTGCACGGTCACTGCTGAGCCGGCTGCTGACGCCGAGCCGGCTGAAGGAGAACGAGGAGTTCATGTGGCGCCTCGCCGACCGCCAGCTTGAGGAGTTCCTCGGCAGCAGCGAACGCGAGTTCATCAGCCAATACTCCAAGCCCTTCTCCACCTTGGTTATCGCCGATCTACTCGGCGTGCCCGAGGAAGACCACCAGGAGTTCCGCATCTTGTTGGGCGACGACCCGCCGGTGGGGACACTCGACCACGAGTCGGTCGGTGCACCGCTGGACAGGCTCGACGAGAAGTTCTGCTCCTATATCGAGGACCGCCGACGCGAACCCCGCGACGACGTGCTGACTGCGCTGGCCACCGCGAAGTATCCTGACGAATCCATTCCTAAGGTCATCGAGGTGGTTCGCTCGGCCACCTTCCTGTTCGCCGCCGGCCGCGAGACCACCGCCAAGCTGCTCGGCGCCGCCGTACAGATCCTGGGTGACCGGCCCGACATCCAGCAAAAGCTGCGAGGTGACCGGAGCCTGATCCCGTCGTTCATCGAGGAAGCACTGCGCATGGAAAGCTCGGTCAAGGCCACCTACCGGCTGGCCCGCAAACCCGTGACCGTGGGTGGTGTTGATATTCCCGCCGGCACAATCGTGACGGTGCTGGTGGGTGGCGCCAACCGTGATCCGCGCCGGTTCGACGATCCGCACGAGTTTCGGCTCGACCGCAGGAATGTTCGCGAGCACATGGCGTTTGTCCGCGGGTGCATTCCTGCCCGGCGCGCCGCTGGCCCGAGTGGAGGGTCGCGTGTCAATTGAACGCATCCTCGACCGGATACCCGACATCAAGATCAACGAAGACAAACACGGACCTGCCGGGCACCGTCGCTACACCTACGAGCCGACGTACATGCTGCGCGGGCTCACCGAGCTGTACCTTAGCTTCACTGCAGCGTGAGCGGGGTTGTAGGGGATCTTGACGAGACGGTGCGGGTATCGGTGAAGTTGTTGGGCGAGAGCACTTTCCGTTGCCGATCAGGGTCGTCCCGATCTGTCGACGAACAGACCCGCGAATGCTTCGGCGGAATGGTCGAGCGCAGTATCATCGGGGAGCATCTGATCGTGAGCCTAGATGCAGTGCGGCTCAGCAGGAGTGACCTGTGACGAGCCACCGAACTGTCTTCAACCATGTCGGATTGTGTGTTGCCGATCGGGAGCGCTCGCGCCGCTTTTACGAAGGGCTCTTCGGTTTTGTGTTCTGGTGGGAGCTCGAACCGCCCGATGACGGCACCGACCGTCTTCTGCAGCTGAACGAACCGATCGGACTGCGTGCGACCTACCTGGTACGAGACGGCTTGGTGCTGGAGCTTTCGACTACGCCCGGCGCGAAGTCCACGCCGGGCCGAAACGTGCCATGGACCAGATCGGGTTGACGCATCTGTCGTTGTCGGTGTCCGATCTGCGCGACGTGTTGGAGATGGTCGACAGTTTCGGGGGATCGGTGATCGAAGAAACGGTCTCTGAGCAATCAGCAATGATCCGCGATCCGGATGGACAGCTGATTGAACTGCTTTCGGACTCCTGGCTTGCGGTCCTGCCGCCGCGGCCTCGCTCGCACTAACTACTCCGCTTGAAACTGGACTGGCGGATTTTGTGCGCCGACATGGGCATCCACGGTGATGGCGCCGGTAGTGCCGTCGATCGTAATGGTGGCACCGTCGGAGATTCGGCTCATCGCGGTCGGGACCTGGACGGCGGGCAGTCCATACTCGCGCGCAAGGCAGGAACCGTGTGCGAGCCTTCCGCCGGTCTCGAGAACGAGTCCCGATATGACGCCGAACACTGGTGTCCATCCCGGATCGGTGCTGTTGCAGACCAGGATGTCTCCGTCGGTTAGAGTGCCAATCTCTCGGAGGCTCTTAATGATTCGGGCCGTCCCTACGGCGCGCCCGGCGGATAATCCGGCTCCGCTCAAATCGGCATCAGCGTCGGGCGTTTCGTCGAATTGAACGCCTTGACCGTTACGCAAGAACAGCGGTGCAACGACCTCTTTATCGTCTTCGCGTTTCCAATCGCGGAAGCGGCCCTTTATCTTCAGCCGGTCCAGGACCGGGTTGCCGCGGCCGTAGCACAGGTCGAAGGCTTCTTGGTGACCGAGGAAGAACACGTCCATTGGATAGTCGATGAGGCCACGCTCGGCGAGGCGCCATCCCAGTTCAACGTAGCCTCTTTTCATTGCGAGTAGGCCGCGGTCGACGAAGTAGCGCTCATCGTCTCGTATCACAGTCCACCTGTGCACGTAGTCGAGTGCGAGTTTTAAGGCTTCGGCCTTCAACGTGCCGAGGGGTCCTTGTTTGAGGTTGGCGATGACTTCCTTGGTGGCGGCCTCGCGTTTTGCATTGACGCGTTGTTCGAGGACAGACGGGCGCACTGGATCGCTCACGTTGAGCAATGCCCGGAACGCTTCGTAGTCGATCGAAGGGTCCTCACATCGCCGGGGAAAGTACATGTCACGGTCCGTCATGCCCCGGTGGCCATGCCGGCTGACGAAATCTTCGTAGCGGCAGAGGAATTCCCGGCCTGCCGGGAAGTTGCGTAGGCGCTCGAAGAACTCGTCGCCACTGTGGTTGCGGAAGCAATGCAGAAGCGCTTCGGATTCGCGAATCGTCTGCGCGAGTTCCCATACCTCCGCGTTCTCGATCTGGGTCGCTGAGCGCGTCGTAGATCCGGAGATCAGGTCTCCGAACGCGTTTGGATTGTTGCCGGTGTACCAGTGGGCGAGAATCAAGCCCACGACGGCGAGGGCATCGCGTGCGTAGATGACGTAGCCGTGCCAGACCCTTTCCGAAAGCGTCGCTTCTGCGGCGGCGTATTTCTGCAGATACGTCTCGAGTTGGCGGTCGGTCATTCGAGCGAGCCGCTCTGGCGTGGTTCCGTTGTACCACTGCTCTCGCTGGTCCATCCATTGCCGAAAGACGTTTAGCCAACGATAGAAACCGTCGTCGGGATTCAGCATTCGGATCCGCATATACATGCGGACATAGTCGAGGTAGTTGAACTTCGCGGACATGACGTCGGCGTGCCACGATGGCGGCAGCCAGTTCTGAAGCATATTCGCGCGGATGGGCGGCGGTGCCGTTGCCTCCAGAAGCCTTCTGTGCAACTCGCAGTTGGAATAGACCTTAGCCCTGTGGAACTTCCAGTACCTCAGCCGGTCGAGCTCAGCGCATCCCCAGCCCTTAACGGCATATAGCTGCGCTTGGTGTTGGCCGGGTGCGCGCATGGAATACATCATTGGGCTGCATGGGCCCGTCCATCCCTCGTCAGCTGTCGCGCGTGTCCAGATCGTGTCATCTGGCTCGGGTACTCGCTGCCAGTCGTCCAGATCTACATCCCAGCTGAACTCGACGCCCGTGATCGGACGGGACTGCAACAGGAAGAAGGTATCTGCGTGTAACGCCCATTCAATATCTTGAGGCACATCGTGGTAGATCTCTTGTACATGCCGACCGAGCTCGGCTAGCTTCACCACCCGATCATCCGACAAACTAAAGGCATTGCGGTCGGCCGCCGGAAGCTCTTCGGTGATGGTTCCGCTGCCCGTGTCCCGGTTGGGGATAGCGCGGGTCGCCTTGTCACCGAGCGTCTTTGCGCGGATCCGTAAGTCGCCATGCTTCACCACGAATTCGTCGGGTGTGACGGTGCCCGAAACCACCGAGTCTCCCAGCCCCCAGCTCGCGTTAATCAGGATCTCGTCAGTCGCGGCGTTGACGGGATTGGCGGTAAACATGACCCCGGACACATCCGAGTCGACCATTGTTTGCACCACCACGGCGATACGCGCCCGGCACTGATCGAACCCATTCTGGTGACGGTATGCCGTTGCCCGCGCTGTCCACAGCGACGCCCAGCACCGCCTAATCTGTTCAAGCAGCTCGGTCGCTCCCTTGACGTTGAGATACGTGTCGTGCAACCCCGCAAATGATGCATCGGCCATATCCTCTGCTGTTCCTGACGACCGCACCGCGACCAGTACTTCCTCACCGAGTGCGCTGTAGGCCTTCTCGATGTCAGCCGCGACCTCAGCCGGCACCTTCGCCGAGCGGACCAGTTCGCGGATGGTGGCCGTCGCATCCTCAACCAGCCCCGCATCGCCAAAGTCGATCGTGTCCAGCGCATCCCGGATCAGTTCGTCCATGGCGTTGGCTTCTAGGAATGTCGCGTATGCCTGCGCCGACACACAAAACCCTGGTGGTACGGGTAGCCCGTACGCCGCCATCACTCCGAGATTAAGGGCCTTGCCGCCAACCAGGTTCCTGCACACGGACTCGTCAAGATCAGCAAGGTCTTCAAACCCAAAGATCGTCGGGCCATTCATCGAGACCTCCTCCCGAGTGGCTTACAAGCTGCCCCTGCAACGGCTTTCTCACCGGTATCCGGCGAAGAAGGCCCGGACGTCCTCGACGAAAAGCTGGGGTTGCTCGAATGCCGCGAAGTGTCCGCCGCGCGGCATGTCGGACCAGTGTGTGATGTTGTAGTTCGCTTCGCACCACGCTCGCGGTGAGCGGATGATCTCTTTCGGAAAGGCCGCCACACCGGTGGGCAGGTCGACGCTGCCGGCGGCCTGGAAGCTCTTGAAACTTTCCCAGTACATTCGCGCTGAGGACGCCGCCGAGGCGGTGAGCCAATACACCATCACGTTGTCGAGCAGTTCGTCGCGGCTGACCACGTTTTCCGGGTGGCCGTCGCAGTCCATCCACGACCAGAACTTCTCGATGATCCACGCCATCTGGCCCGCTGGCGAATCCACCAAGCCGTAACCGAGTCTGCGGTCGGGTCGACTGCTGCTTGGCGTAGCCGGAGTCCCACGTTTCGTAATATTCGAGGCGGGCCAGCGCCTCCCGCTCATCGTCGCTCGGATTGTCCAGGGCGCCGGCGGGTGGCGCGCCGAAGGGCATGTTGGTATGAATGGCGATGCAGTGGCCACGGTTTCGGCCCAGCTGTGTAGTGACCGCCGCCCCCCAGTCGCCGCCCTGTGCGCCGTAGTGGTCGTAGCCCAGCCGGACCATCAGTGTTTCCCACGCCTGTGCGACTTTGCCGATACCCCAGCCGGTCGCGACCGGTTTCCCGGAGAAGCCATACCCGGGAAGGGAGGGGCAGACGACGTGAAACGCGTCTTCGGCTTGCCCTCCGTGTGCCGTCGGGTTGGACAACGGCTCGATGACTTTGTGGAATTCCACGAATGATCCGGGCCAGCCGTGCGTGATCACCAGCGGCAACGCTTCGGGGTGCGGGGAACGTTGGTGCACAAAGTGGATCTCGAGCCCGTCGATGTCGGTGGTGAATTGGTCGTAGCGATTCAGTGCCGCCTCCCGCACCCGCCAGTCGTAGCCGTCTGCCCAATAGGCGGCGAGCTCCCGGGCGTAGTGCAGCGGCAGACCCTGGCTCCAGTCATCGACGCATTCGCGCTCTGGCCAGCGGGTTCGCGACAGGCGTGCGTGCAGATCGGTAAGGACGTCGTCGCCAACCGTGATGCGAAACGGCCTGGGGTCTGTCATGGCGCTGCCATGGCCTGAATGCCCAGCATCCGTGTCCCGGGCGGGCCGTGTAAGAGTCCGGCATTGACACCGTCGGTAGGTAACACCTACACATTATGTATGTGCCACTTACTTCGAATCAAGCACGCGGGCCGGCGCGGCGGCGGCGGCCGCGCGCAGTAAGCGGCCGGCGCCGGCGATATGCGTGATGCGGCGGAGAAAAGGCGGGCGACATGTCGACGATCAGCAGCGGTGACCGCGACTGGAACATGGTGCTGGATGGCTTCCGGTCGTTTCTGGCCGAGCGCTGGCACGGCGCCAGCGCGATCTGCGTGAACATGGCAGAAGCCGTTCGTACAAACGGCTTTTCGAGTGAAGCGCGCTGCTGGATGTGTCGTGGCGCGAGCAGGGGGTGCCACGCTCACGTGGAATGGTACTGCGGGTCCCGCCGGCGGGCGAAGGGGTGTTCCCCGACTACGACCTGGTCCGGCAGGCCCGCGCCATGACGCTCGCGCGCTGCCACGGGGTGGCGGTGCCTGAGGTCATCGCCGTGGAAACCGATGAGTCCTATCTCGGTTCCGCGTTCCTCGCGATGGATCTGGTGCCGGGAAGAATTCCCGCCGACGAAGCACCCCAGTACTGCGTCGCCGGGTGGTTGTTCGAGGCCGCACCGGATCGGCAACGCGAGCTGTACAACAACTTTCACGACACGTTGGCCGATATCAACCGCATCGGCGCCACTACCGGCGCCGACCTGTCGTTTCTGCATCGCCCGCAGGGTGAGGGACCGGCAGGTGAGTTGGCGTGGTGGTCGAGCTACCTGGATTGGGCCACTGACGGTTTGCCGCCAACCGAAATGGTTGAGGCGCTAGCATGGCTGCACCGCAACCGCCCGGACCCAGAGCCACCCGCAACGCTGGTGTGGGGCGACGCCCGCTTCGGAAACGTGATCTTTGACGATGCCTTCCGGGTGCGCGCAGTGCTGGACTGGGAAATGGCAACGGCCGGCCCGGCGGAGGTCGACCTCGGATGGTCATTCGCGGTCCGGCGCTCGATCCAGCGCGGCAATGGGCTACCACTTGACCGTGAACTACCCGGCTTTCCCGATCGCGCGGCGACCATCCATCGGTACGCACGGCGCCTCGGCCGGCCGATCCAGGCACTTGGATGGTACGAGGTGTTCGCCATGGTCCGGATGGGCGCCGTCCTCAAGGCGCTGGCCGGACTGCTGCACCAGCGCGGCATCACCGACCACATCGTCCACACGATTCCACCGCTGCAGGATTGGATCTACGACCTGATGGAGGCCGCCCCATGATGTTCGCCGGACCTCTGGTGCCCGCAGACGATCACCTCAACCATCAGATCGCCGACACCTTTGCCACCGTGTCGCAGACCGATCGGGCATGGACCGAGAAGGTTGCCGCCTCGGCGTACTCGAACGACGGCCGACTGCAAATGGACTTCGGCGTCGGCAAATACACCAACCGTGGGGTGATCGACGCGTTCGGTGGGGTCAGTCGCGGAACCGATCAGTGGACTGTACGGGCGAGCAGGTCGTTGACGCCGGACGTGGACTCGGTGTCGGTGGGCCCGTTGCACTACGAAATCGTGGAGCCGATGACGCGGGTGCGTTTCGCGCTCGACCCGAACGACGTCGTACCGATCAGCTTCGAATGGAACTTCACCGCTGTCGTTCCCGCCGTGCTGGAAAACCGCGAGCAGCACCGCTCGCTGGGCGGTACGCGCATCGATGCCGATCTGGTGCGATACCACCAGATCGGAGTGGCCAGCGGATGGGTCGAGGTCGACGGTGAGCGAACCGAATTCGATGACTCGACTTGGATTTCCACCCGCGACCATTCCTGGGGGGTTCGCTACTACGTCGGCAATCCGGTGACTGACATCCCACCGGCGCCCGAGCTCGGCGCATCGTCGCACCACATGATCTGGATGCCGGTCCTGATGCAACGTGAGGACGGCTCCCGGTGCGGCTTTCATCTGTACTACACGGCGAGCACCTCCGAACTGGTGGGATCGTCGTTACAGGTTCAGGGCGGCTTCGAGTATCCCGATGGCCGAAGGGATGTGGTCGTCTCGGCGGTACCCGAGCTGAAGTACCGTCCCGACAATCGCCGCTTGCTCGGCGGCACCATCGCCGTGACGCTGGCGAGTGGTGAGGACCATCTCCTCACCGTTACCCCGATGTCTGACACGGGTTTTCATCTGGGAACCGGTCTGTACTTCGGCTTTGACGGTGACATCCATGGTGTCTGGCACGGTCCCCTGCACGTCACGGGCGAATACATCGCAGATTGCGACGCGCCGCAAACTGCGCGCCGGCTGCACCAGCTGCGCGATGCCGTGGTGGAAGTCCACGACCAGGGCGACGGCACGCGCGGCTGGGGCAACATTCAGACGATGGTGATCGGTGCACACCCCGGCCTGGGCCTGGACGCCGATACCTCGTTCGTCTGACCGGCGCGTTGATCCGTGGTTAGGTGATCGGGAACGACTGCCCGGCAGGCGCATCCGTGTCGAGGTAGAGGATCGAGTACCGGCGCGCAGCGAATACCCAGCGGTCACCGTCACGGCGCAGCTCGTCGTCATAGAGCGCGTACAGGTTCATGGCCGCGAGTCCGGGGGGGGAGCGCCCTCGGCGGCGCGGCCGAGCTCGTGCACGGTCGCTCTGCTGTGGGCGATCTCGTCGTGCACCGAGACGACGATGTTGCTGACGGTGAACAGGAAAAAAGTCGAGCCTCGATATCTGCGAGGACAATTCAGCGACGATTGCGTCGCGGCCCTCGATGCGTTGATCAACGGGTGGTCCGATCGTCCACACTGCGTCCGGTGCGTACATCGCAGCGTATGTCGCGACATCACGCCGGGTGACCGCGTCGGCGTAGCCCTCGATGACGCGCCGTACTGCCGCCTCACGACGAAGCATCTCCAGTTCGTGGGTCCCGATGTCGGTGGTCATCCGTTGCCTTCCTCGGCCTGGGCCGCTGTTGCTTACTTGCTGAATTCGATCGGAAGGTGTTCGTAGACATACATGTTGAGTCCCAGATTCGGATAGGTGGCCGTCGGTTCGCCGATCGTCATCCGTGCCGGGCGGGTCAGTAGTTCATCGAAGGCTGCGCGTATCTCGGCGCGGGCCAACATCGCACCCAAACAGTAGTGAGGGCCGCCGCCGCCGAAGGTGACATGCGGATTGTCGGCGCGTGAGATGTCGAAGGTGAACGGGTCCGGAAATACGTCCTCGTCGCGGTTCGCCGACGCGATCATCGACACCACGCGTGATCCGGCCGGTATCGTCTGACCGTCCATCTCCAGATCCGTTTCGCGCCGCGCACCCAGAACGCGATCGGCGATGTCCACCGCAATACTTCTTCGACAGCAGATGTGCGGACGGACTCATCAGATCGGTAGCGCTCCAGCTGATCCGGATTGTCGATGAAGGCCTGAAGGCCCGCCGTGAGGGCGTTTTTCGAGGTGTCGGCGCCGGCGAGGCTCAAGACGAAAAAGAACACTTCCAGCTCGTTCTGCTCGAGCGCATAACGATTGCCGTCGTCGTCGGTAGCGATCGCGGCGCACAACGTGCTCCAGATGTCGTCGGTGGGGTTGCGCCGTTTCTCGGCGGTCAGCGCGGACGCATACTCGAAGATCTGCATGTAGATGCCGGGCTCGTCTTCGGGCTTGATGCGCGAGGTCGGCGACTTGCTCATGATGATGTCGTCGATCAGTGTGAATATGCGGGGCCGGTCGGCTTCGGGGATGCCGACGATGTCGCCGATGACGGTCATCGGCAGGTGCCCGGCGACCTGGGTGACCCAATCACCGCCGCCCGATGCGTACAGTTCGTCGACCATCTTCTTGGCGCGTTCGCGAATACCCGCTTCGAGTTTGGAGATCGCGCGGGGAGTGAACGCGCCGCTGAGAATCTTGCGCCGCTTGTTCACATCGGGCGGATCCATGTTGATGATGCTGGGATAGGACGAAAAGGTGTCAAGCGCCTGAATGAGCGGGCCGTCGGTCGCGGTGAAACTGTCTGTGTCACGGTGGATCCGCACGACATGCCGGTGCTTGGTGCACACCCAGAAGTCGCGCTGCACCAGCTCGGCGTATTCGTGATGGATGATCGGTGATTCCTGGCGCAACCGGGTGAACACCTCGTGCGGGAATCCGGATTGCCAAATCGCCGGATCGGACAGGTCGATTGCGGCCGTTGTCATCTGGTCACCTCCTGGTCGAAGACAACCACGCCGCGGATATTGCGATCCTCGCGCAGGTCGTCGTATCCGTCGTTGATCTGGTCCAGCGAGTATGTGTTGGTGATCATCTCATCGAGCTTGAGTATTCCAGAGCTGTAGAGCTCCAACAGCTTTGGCACATCGGCGCGCGGATTCATCGAGCCCAGGATGGTGCCGCACAGTGTCTTGTTCATCAATGTGAAGTCCTGCATGTTGATATTGATCGACGTCATCGTTTGGGGCGACATTCCCGTGACAACGCAGGTGCCGCCTTTGCGTGTCATCGCCAGCCCCGCCGCGGGAAGGTCGCTGTGCACCAGTGACGGGGACAAAACGACGGCGTCTGCCATCACGCCGCGAGTGATGTCGCGGACGAGATCGATGGCCTCCTCGGTCGATGCCGCGGTGTGGGTCGCGCCGAAGCGGGTCGCCGACGTGCGCTTGAACTCGCTCGGGTCGACCGCGACGATGCGGGCTGCCCCGCTGATGTGTGCGGCCTGAACTGCGCTGGTGCCGATACCGCCGCAGCCGACCACGACAACGGTGTCGCCGCTGCGGACATTCGCCCGGTTGGTCACCGAGCCGAAGCCGGTCGGCACGGCGCAGGCCACCAGCGCGGCCGGCGTGAGGGAATGTCGGGGTCGATCTTGACCAGTGAGGTCTCGGCCACGACGGTGTGCTCGGCGAATGCGCCGACCTTCGACAGGTGGCCCAAGCCCTGACCCGACAGCGTGTGGTGGCGAAACGTCCCGTCCGTCGGCATACCGGGCACCATGGTCAACGATCCCGCGTCGCACAGGTACTGCGTGCCCGATGCACACCATCGGCAATGCCCACAGCTGGCGACGAATGACATCACGACGTGGTCGCCGGGCTGGAACTCGCTGACCCCGTCACCGACTTCCAGCACGACCGCGGAACCCTCGTGACCACCGATCAACGGGAACATCTCGGGCATGCCCATGGACTTCATCACGTCGTTGGGTGCGGAGAGGTCTCCGGTGACGATGTGTTCATCGGAGTGGCACATGCCGGCCGCCACGTTCTTGAGTAATACTTCGCCGGCCCTGGGCGGGTCGAGTTCAAACTCCTCCACCGACCACGGCTTGCCCACTCCGTGCAATACGGCCCCTCGTGTTCGCATCCCGGCTCCCGTTCTGGCCCTGCGCCCCGCCTCGACCCATACCCGTCGATGCTTCGGACGTGCGCGCCGTATGTGCTACTTACTTAGTCTGTAGGTGCCACTGACATCAGTCAAGGGATGGCGCGGCCGCTGCACAGTCTGCGCCCACCGGTTGCGCGTCCGGCGCCAAAAGCGTTCCCATTGTTTCTTGGCCGGCTGTTGAGCACCCCGAACAGCAGGTGGGTGAATTGCCGGAAGACCGTCGGCTACAGCGCGATCCAGACATTCTTGGGTCTGGTGAACTCGCGGATCCCTTCGCGGCCGCCGGTGCGTCCGTAACCGCTGGCTTTGACACCACCGAAGGGCACTGACGGCGGAATCCCGAAGAAGCCGTTGACCCATACGTTTCCCGCGGCGAGCTCAGCTACGACCCGATGCGTGTGTTGGAGATCCTTGCCCCACACGTAGGCCGCCAGCCCATAGGGGGTGTCGTTGGCCAACCGCACGGCCTCGGCGGCATCACTGAACCGAAGTAGCGCCAACACCGGCCCGAACACCTCGTTCTGGGCGATGTAGGAGTCGTTGTCGACGTCGGCCAACACGGTCGGAGGTATGTAGTAACCGGCGGCGAATTCGCCGGACATCCGTTCGCCCCCCATAACGACGCGGCACTCGGTGCGGGCGCGTTCGATCATCGACATGATCCGGTCTGCGGCCGCTGCACTGACCACGGGCCCCATGTGGGTGTCGGCGTCGAAGGGATCGCCGACGGTCAGCTGCGAAAGGATGTCAACGGCCATATCGACCACCGCGTCATAAACGCTGTCTTCGGCAATGACGCGTGTTCCGCTCAGGCATGTCTGCCCGGCAAGTTGCACGATGCCCCCGACCGCCTGCTGCACGGCCGCCGGTAGGTCGGCGTCGGCGAAAATCAGATTGGCACTCTTGCCGCCGAGTTCCAGGCACACCGGCGTCAGGTTCTGCTGTGCGCCGGCCAGCACGCGACGAGCCGTCGCTCCACTGCCGGTGAAGTGCAGCTTGTCGATACCGGGATGGCTGGTGAGGGCTTCACCGGCGCTGGGCCCGCCCGGCACCACGCTGACGACTCCCGGTGGAATACCGGCCTCTAACAACAATTCTCCGAAACGCAAGCTGGTCCATGGTGCGAGTTCGGGAGGCTTTAACACGACACAATTTCCGGCGGCAAGAGCCGGCGCGACAACCATGCCGATGGAGGCAAGGGGTCCGTTCCACGGAATGATGACACCGATGACGCCGTACGGCTCTTCCACCGTGTAGTCGAATGCCGGTACGGGCCAGGTCGCTTCGACCGTTCCGCCGATCTTGTCCGCCCAGCCGGCGTTGTATTCGAACAAGTCTGCTGTCAAATGTGGGGAGTGGGCGGCCAGCGACACCGGTGTGGCGTTCTCGATGACCGTGGTCGTCGTGAGTTCGTCGGCGTTGGTCCGGATCAACTCGGCTACCGCTAACAGCAGCCGACGCCGGTTGTCGCGGGGAAGAGCCGCCCAGGCGGGCGCCGCAGCACGTGCTGCTCGTACGGCAGCGTCGATCTCGGCGTCGCCGGCCAATGGGACACGCCGGGTGGCTGTCCCCGTGGCCGCATACCGGTGCTCGTGCCATCCACCGCTGGAGGTGCTGATCCGTTCGTCGCCCACCAGCAGGTGCGGGTCCGGTAGGACCTCGAGGGGTGGCGCGGTCATAGGCATGTCATCGCTCCTGGGTCGATGAGCTCGAGGTGTGCATCCGGACTCCTAATCACCCCAACGTCTCTCGTCCGGGAGGTCGATTCCGTAGGTGATACTTACCCAGTATGTGGGTGGCACTGACACTAATCAAGGCATTTCGTCACCACCGGGGGCGTGACCGGTGCGGCGAATCCGCCCGACCTTTCGGTAATTATCACTAACAGCCCCTGTATGTGGCACTGACATTTGGCGGTGATTTCTATTGCGATCATTGGAAACAGAGGGCTAACATCCTGTTCAGCGGGGGCTCATGGAGGTTGCGATGGCATCGGACGGGCAAGTCATCCACGCAGATGCGATTCTGGCGGGGGGATCGTTGGCCGGGCTCGTCGCCGCGGCCGTGTTGTCGCGACAGGGCTACCGGGTCATCGTGCTGGAGGAGACCGGACACCTCGGCTCGCGGGTCGGGGGGACGCAAGTAGACGGCTATTGGATCGACTGGGGGCACCGCGACGGCCACGGCGTGGGTGACATCGCGTTTGCTCCCGTCTTCACCAGGCGCGCCGCGGAGGCGGTGGGCATCTCCGCGCCGCTTCGTCCCTTCGTTGGCTCGTGCCTTCGGGTGCATTGGCTGCCCGATCAGCGGGTTACCGAACTCCCGATGGAGTCGGTGGTGGGAACCAGCGCCGACCCGGTCCAGCAGGTCCGCAGCTTGTGCACCTGCTTCGGCGTCGCGCCGGACCGCCTGGAGCAGGTCACCAAATCCATCCTTGACGCGATGATGCAGTTGGTCGGCATCAGCGACGAAGAAGCACACGCTCTGATACCCGCGCGACTGGCCGACTGGTTGGTGCGAAACGTCAGTGAGCCTGAGGCCAGGCGTGTGATTCTGCAGCAAAATGAGCTTGTCCCACTGGGCCCGAACGAGTCGCTTGGCCGCTATAT
This sequence comes from Mycobacterium branderi, assembly GCF_010728725.1. NCBI lineage: Bacteria > Bacillati > Actinomycetota > Actinomycetes > Mycobacteriales > Mycobacteriaceae > Mycobacterium > Mycobacterium branderi. Next base: position 847,100 of record NZ_AP022607.1, on the reverse strand, counting down.
CACCCATCTCAAGACCTTCGCCGGGGAAGCCGGCGCGGTGGTGATCGACCACGAACGCGTCGGCGGTGTGCAGGGGATCGTCACCGCATTCGCCGACGTCGTGAAAGACAACGGCGGACAGATCCTGCTGAACATGAAGCCTCTGGAGGTAATGGTCGGCGACCACGAGGTGCAGGGCGTTATCGCTCTTGACGAGTCGAGCCTCGTTCACGAATTCCGCGCACCGATCGTCATCACCGACTACGAGGGCTGGCGGCTGCCCGAATTCGTCGATCCCGATTTGCTGCCGGCCGGATTCGTCGAAGCGGCCAGCGACTTGCGCCAATACAGCGTCGCGTTGCCTTCGTGGTGGGCGGGGCTTAGTCGGTTGCCCCGGCGCAGGTCCGACGGTGAGGTGGAAGACCACGCAAGTCCCTGGCAGCGGATCTTCCGTGGCCGTGCTGATGTGAAACACGCATACGGCGGTTGGTTTTTCACGTCCGCATTTTCGAGGAACTCGGCACCACCCGGTAAGCACTTGCTCACATTCTGGTTGGAAACCTTCAGTGAGTCCGGTAAGCCGGGCTGGCGCAGTTGGGCGGATGCCCGCGCAGACCTCGATGTCGCGATCGATTACCTGCACCAGTACTACGCCGACCTTGATGAGTGCGTGGAATGGTCGCGCTACCAATACAAGACACCGCCGTCGTGGCTGTCGTGGTACTTGAAGCCGGCATATCGGCATCCAGTCAAAGTGTCGACGATCGACGGCTTCTACGTCGCCAGCGCGACAGCAGAAACCAAGGGCAGCTTCTTAGACATCGAGTGTGCTGTCGGACTAGAGGCCGCTGAACTGGCTCAGCAAGAACGAGGTCACCTCGTCAGCGACGCGCACGGCCACTGACCGCGGCACCGCCCCGAGCAAGGAGGATACCGATGGCGAACCCGAGCGAGCAGGAAATCAGAGACTTCGTGGCCGAACACTGCAGGATCTGGATGACCCGGGACAAGGAGGCTTTCATCAAGCTCTGGAAGAGCTTTGCCACCAAGGAGGTCATATTCGAAGATCCCGTCGGCACACCCCCGAAGGTGGGATGGGACCAATGGTCGGACATGTGGGACCGGTTCAATCCGTACATGGACGAATACCGCCCGGAGCGCGTCTACGTCTGCGGCACCGAAGCGGCGATCGCCTTTTACCACAAGATGAACACCGCCGGGGAGATCGTCGAGATTCGCGACATCGAGATCTGGAAGTTCGACAACGGCATCGTGACCGTGCGCTGTTGGTGGGACTTACCCGAGGGCGGGGCACACGCGGCATCTCTGACCGAGTATGCCGCCGAAGGGCGAACGTAGCAGCATGCCCGCCGAACGCACCAAGCCCGCCGTTGACAGCGACAGGCACCTGGTCGCGCCATGACGCGCAATCGGACGCCGCCGTTAGATACTCTGTCTACTATGCCGCCGCGTGGTAAAAATGCAGCCCGCCGGGTAGAACCCGAGCGCGACGGCGTTCGCGCGCGACTGCTCAAGGCCGCACATGAGCTCTTCACCGAAAAGGGCTATCGGGCGACGACTACCAAAGAAATCGCGGTGAGGGCAGGTGTCGCCGAACTCAGCCTGTTTCGCCACTTCGGTTCGAAGGTGGAAATTTTCGAAGCCAGCATCCTCACGCCGGTCAAGACCTACATCGACCAGTGGTGCCGTTCCTGGGTCGATTTCTCCAGCGAGGCAACCCTCGACGAAATGGCGGACAACCTCGTCGAGGGCCTCTATACACTCATCCGGCAGGATCGTCGCATCTTCCAGGAGTTGGTCGCAGCACGTTCGGATCCGCTGAGTGACCTGTACCCGTCGGCTGTCGCGGTCAGTGGCGAGTTGCGAAAGGGATTGCGCGCGGTCCACGATGCCTCCCTCGTCATCGCCCAGAAACACGGATTACCCGCCGATGACAAACCCGCCACGATCGGCGCGGTAGCAAGCATGATCATCGGTTCGGTCTTGCTCGAGGACTGGGCTTATCCGGCCAACAAGCGCGTGCCGGGCAGGACTCGCATGATCCGGGAGCTGTCCACGCTCATCGTTGACGGAACGACGCACCGCGGTCGGGGATAACGGCCGCCGCAGCACACGCCGGGCTCATCGGCAGCGCAAGCACTCTGTGAGTATCGGCTGACCGCTCGGGTAACCGCGTGAGGGAGAAGGCATTTCCCGCATGCGAACGCCCGCCCGGGGCCGCAGATCGGCCCGGCGAGCGGCTATGGCCGAGGATGCAGCGAGGCGACGAGCAAGTTCCGCAGGACGCCCTCATCGCCGCCATCTTCGGGCTTGGCCGGTTCGGCGAGCAGGCTGAAGTTGATCCGGACGATCCAGCGGGCCAGGGTGTCCGCCGGAAGGTCGCGGCGAATCTGGCCGGCTGCGGCGGCAGCCTCCAGGCGTCGCCCGACCATCTCGGCGAGCTGGGCCCGCCACAATTCAGAGCCTTCGGCAGCGTGATATGTGGCGCCCAGGGCTTGGTGGTCTTCGAGCAGTGATCGCATCGTCGGCGAGCTGCGGGCAATCTCGTTGCCGCGCAGGCACGCCGCGACCAGCTGAGCCAAGAAGGGTTCGTCAGTCTGCCAGCATTGTTCGACGGCTTCCAGCGTGGCGGTCATCGCTCGCACGAAGGAGGCTGCCAGCAGCGCATCCTTCGTCGGGAAGTAGTAGTAGACCGTTGACCGGTGCACGCCTGCGCGCCGGGCGATGTCGCTCATGCGGGTGCGTACCGGACCCTTCTCGGCGTAGCAGGCATCGGCCGCGGCCAGCAACCGTTCACGCGCCTCTTCTTCATCTGCGGGCAAGTCAGCGCGCCACGAGGGCGTGCGCCGTTCCCCGGGCTGAGCGGTCACACGATCAGCCTAAGCAATCCCACTGGTCTCGGCTCGGACCCACGTTGCGGTCGCACAACCAACTCGACGGGTGTCCGGTGGCAACGTCAGGCCGCGGGCGGCGGTTCTGTTGGTTGTCGGCCGGCCGCAGCGAAGGAAGCATTGAGTCACCGGTCCAACCTGTATAACCTAGTTCACTACAATTGCTGACCTTACCACCATCCGCGCAACGAAGAAGCCGATGAAGCCCACCACTGACGTAGCCCGTGCCGCGCCGCTCGTGGATGAGCTGCTGTTTCCGGAAGCGCCGCGTTGGCGAGCCGGGCAGCTGTGGTTTTCCGACATGATCGCCAAGCGCGTGTGCACCACGGACCTGAATGGAACCGTTGCAACGGTTGCGCAATTCGACGAGATGCCCGGCGGAATCGGGTTTTTGCCGGATGGCACACCGCTGGTCGTCGCTATGGCCACGGCGCGCCTGTTGGCCATCCGGGATGGTTGTGCCGCGGTGTATGCAGAGCTGGGTGATGCGGCAAGAGGACATCTCGACGACATGGCGGTCGCTATCGACGGCACTGCGTACGTCGGCGCCGTAGGAAACATGTCCGCCGATACGGAGGGCACGCCACCGGGCGGCGCACTCGTTCGCGTGACGCCGAGCGGCGTGGTCAGCCGCGATGCAGACAACCTGGCGTTTCCCAATGGTGCGGTCCTGACGGACGCAAACACCACTTTGCTCGTCAACGAGACATTCGGGGAGCGGATCACCGCGTTCGACATCGGTGAGGACGGCCGGCTGCTGAATCGCCGAACATGGGCGGCGCTGCCCGGACTTCATCCCGACGGACTTGCCGTCGACGAACTCGGCGCGGCCTGGGTCGGCTGCTATCGGGAGGAGAAGTTCGTCCGAGTCCTGCAGGGCGGGCGGATCACCGACGTGATCACGACCGCGGGCAGGTGGGCAACCGGAGCCGAACTGGGCGGCCCCGACGGTCACACGCTTTTCCTGCTTAGCGCAGACACCGATCAGCGCCGGTTCTTCAACGGCGACTCACGGGGCCGTATCGATACCGTCCGCGTCGATACCCCGGCGGCATCGCCATGACCGAGCTGACCGAAGCGGCCGCTGCCCTGCCGGAGGCGATCAGGTCCTGGCTACAGCAGACCACCGGCGCCGCGCGTATTCAGGCTCGGCGTCGTCCCGGCGGCGGTCGGCGCGAAGCCTGGCTGATCGACGCGCAACGACCCGAGGGAACAACGCAATCGCTGTTCCTGCGTTTCGACGATTCGAACCCGGCCACCACGGGTGATCCGTTCACGCTCGACCGTGAAGCACGCTTCTACGCGGCGTTGCAGGACACGAAGGTGCCGGTCCCGCGACTGGTGGCATCCCATCCGAGCCTGCAGGCCATGCTGTGCGAGCGGGTCGAAGGTGAGACGTGGTTCTCCCGTCTCGAGGATGAGAACGCCCGGCTGGCAATCGCCCGCGAGTTCATGAGCAAGCTCGCCGCACTGCACCGCGTCGATCCTGCTCGCGTGCAGATCGACGAGCCACGCGGTCCGTTACGGCGTTGCGTCGAAGCGGACATCGCCCGATGGGAATCGCTCTACCGGTTCGCCGACCCGCCGAAAGACCCGACGATCGAGTTCGGCTTCGCCTGGCTGAAGGCCAACATCCCCGACGTCGAGGCCGACCCGGTGATCGTCCAGGGCGACACCGGCCCGGGTAACTTCCTGTATTCCAACGGGCGCATCACCGCCGTATTGGATTGGGAACTAGCTCATTTCGGCGATCCGATGGCCGATCTGGGCTGGCTTGCGCTGCGCGCCGTCCAGGAGCCATTCACCTGTCTCGCCGATCGGCTCGACGACTATGAGAAGTTCTCCGGAATATCGGTCGACCTCGACCGCGTCCGCTACTACCGGCTGCTGGCCGAATTCAAAGTGGTGGTACTCGGGTTCCGTCGCACCGTTGGGGCCGACGTTCACGGAGAAGTCGGCAACACGCTGATCTACGAGACCTTACACAACACCCTGTTCGCCGATGCACTGGCCGAACAGTACGGGCTTCGCGGCGAAATCCCCGTGCAGATCGACGGTGAGCGGACCGACCGGCAATGGCTTTACGACACGATCCTCGCGCAGCTCAAAGACATCATCGTGCCGGCTACCAAGGATCCGTTCGCCACACTGCGCGGGAAGGGCTTGGCCCGAATCGTCAAGTACCTGCGCGAGATTGACCGCGGCGGGCCGGCCGCAGAGCAGCAAGAACTCGATGCGCTGGAAAAGGTGCTCGGCCGACGCCCCGACACCATCGACGAAGGCCGCCGGCAGCTCGCCGCCAACATCGACCAGGACTCGCTGACCAACACTGACATCGTCGGCTACCTGCTGATCCGGGCTCGCCTGCAGCACGAGTTGATGCGCCCGGCGATGGGTGTGCTGGCCGACCGGCACTTCGATCCGCTACCCGATGAACTGTCGGCCGGAGGCGGCTCACGATGAACATCCGGAATGTGTTCGGGCCCAACGACGATCGCCTGCATGCTCCAGGCGACAGTCACTATGAGACCGAGACCTTCTGGTACTCGTTGGTTGTGCCCGAGCGCCGCATGGGCGGCTGGATCTACGCCTCGGTACGCCAGAACGCCGGGGTGACCGCGGGCGGCATGTGGCTGTGGGACGACTCCAGCCCGCACCCGCCCGACGCGCCGTTCTACGAGTACTTCGCTCATCTGAAGTTGCCGACACAACACGAACCGGCATGTCTTGCCTTCCCGACCGGGATGCGCATCGAGGTCCACGAGCCGCTGATGATCTACGGCATCGCTTACGACGATCGCAACCGCATGAGCGCACAACTCCAGTTCAAGGCCCTCGAGCCCCCGGTGCCCTTGCCCACCGGCGAACCGCCATACCCGAAAGCGCAGCACTTCGACCAAACCGGTCATGTCACCGGGACGATCACGCTCGACGGGGAACCGATCCCCGTGGACTGCTTCGCGATGCGGGACCGCTCCTGGGGCCCTCGCCCCGAACGGGGATACCGGCGTGTCGGCTACACCTGGGCCGCCGGACCCGCGGTGAGTCTGCTGAGCTACACCGCGCCCGCCGGTGATGGGGAGGAGCGCATCTACTGTGGATACCTGCGCCGTGAAACCACGCTGTCGCGAATTGTCAACGGTGTCCGGCGAGTTAAGCGCCACCCGGTTGAAGGATGGGTCACCGCCATAACGGTCGATGCCGAGACCGAAGACGGGGAGCGGGTCCGCGGGCAAGCCCGCGGACTGAGCCGGTTGCTGCTCTCGATCGGCAACCACATGTGCGCATGCACCTTGCTCGACTGGCAACTCGACGGCCAACGGCTCGCCGGCGAGGACCAGGACGTCTGGCCGATACCGGAATGGCGGGCGCTGCGTGCGGCCGGCAGACAGAGGTCCGGCAATGACCCCACCTACCCCTCACAAAGGAGCAGTGATGATCGACCAGAGTAACGATCCTGTATTGGAGTACCGCTTCTTACGTGGCGGCGACCCGCCCTGTTCCAACTTCGCCAGACTGGATCGGTTCCAGGAAAGCCACCGTCCGTTTCTGCGCGTTCACGAGGACGCCAACGACTACTGGGTGATGACCGACCACGACGCGATCCTCGAGGGTCTTCAACACCCCGAGCTGTTCTCAAACTCGGTCATGGTGCCCATCGAGCCCAACCCGCCGTACAAGTGGATCCCGATGATGCTCGATCCGCCCGAGCACGGGAAATGGCGGCACGTGTTAGGGCTGTACTTCTCGCCCGGACGCGTCAGCAAGCTCGAGGACGCACAGCGCGCCTTCGCCGCTGAACTCATCGAGAAGTTCCGCGAGAACGGCTCATGCGACTTCTACGCCGATTTCGCCGCCGTGTTCCCGACAACCATCTTCCTGCAGATCATGGGCCTTCCGACCGACAAGCTCGAGGACTTCATGCGCTGGGAAGACAAGATTTTGCATGCCACACCGGAAAGCGATCCGGACCGCTCCATCGCCCTGAACGCCATGCTGGAAGTAATGGGCTACTTCTCCGGACTGATTACCCAGAAGCGTGAAGACCCCGGCGCCCGCGGCGACGACATCGTCAGCCACGCCATCGAATGGAAGATCGACGGTGAGGCGCCATCCGATAACGATCTGCTGTCCTGCATGCTGTTGTTGTTCATGGCGGGGCTCGACACCGTCGCCGCGCAGTTGTCATATGCGTTCTACCACTTGGCGACTCATCCCTGCGACCGCGAGAAACTCGTTGCCGATCCGTCCAAAGCCTCCGAGGCTGTGGAAGAGCTGGTGCGCGCCTACGCGATCGTGCAGACCGCTCGAATCGCCACCAAGGACATGGATTTCCACGGTTGCCCCATCAAGAAGGGCGACATCGTGGCCTTCCCGCTTGGCATGGCCAACCGCGATCCGAACGAATTCTCGCGCGGCGGCACAGTTGATTTCGACGCGCCGCGGCCGCGCCACATCAGCTTCGGCGCGGGACCGCACCGCTGCCTCGGTTCTCACCTGGCCCGACAGGAAATGACGGTTGCACTCCAGGAGTGGCATCGCCGCATCCCGGACTATGAAATAGCCGACCAGTCAGTGGTGTCAGAGCACAGTGGCGGCGTCTACAGCCTCGACCGACTCCCGTTGCGCTGGAAGGTCTGAGCTAGCGCCCTCAGCCCAACACCGGGCGCACTTCGACCAACCCGACCCGTTGCACAGCACCCAGGAAGGAGAATCCCGATGAACAGTTCTCACAACCAGGACGATATGGGCTTTCGGGACCTTACCTGCTGCGTGAACGAAACCACCCGTCCATGGGTGGACATGTACGGCATCGTCGGCACCCAGGTGTTGCGAGTCTCCGCCGACACCGGCCTCTGGGTGATCCGCAACCGTTTCCCTCCCGACTTCCGGGCGCCGACGCATCTGCATACCGGTGAAGTGCACGCCTTCACCATCGCCGGCACGTGGAGCTACGAAGAATACGATTTCGTCTCCACCCCGGGATCCTATGTCCACGAGCAGGCCGGAGCGGTGCACACGTTAGTGATCGGTTCGGCGGGGGCCGAGATCCAGTTCGTCGTCAACGGAGCCTACGTGAACTACAACCCGGACGGCACCATCATCGACGTCCAAGACGGCCGCTCCGTGCTGCGTAGCTACCTCGAGGAATGCACAGCGCAAGGCATCGACGCGCCGGAGGGCATCCTGGTATGACGCAAGTCGTCTGGGACCCCTACGACTGGGACCAGCAAGAAGATCCCTATCCGGTGTTCGCATTGATGCGTAAGCACGCGCCGGTGTACCACAACGACGAACGCGGCTTTTGGGCGCTGTCACGCCATCGTGACGTCGAGGCAGCCTTGCTCGACTTTCGGCGTTTCAGTTCCGCCGATGGCATTACGCTCGGGCCGAAGCAACAAGACGGGGCCGAGATGATCATCATGATGGACCCGCCCCGGCACGACGAGTTGCGCCGGCTGATCAGCCGGGCGTTCACGCCTAGGCGTATTGCCGTACTGGAAACGTCGGTCCGCGCGATGTGTCGTCGCCTACTCGATGAGGCAGACAGCGTCACACAGATCAACTTCGTCGAAATGTACTGCAATGTTGTGCCAATGGCAGTCATTACCCATGTGCTGGGCGTACCCGACGCGGATCGCAAAAACTACCAGCAGTGGATCGACACATTCCTCTTCCGAGCCCCGGGGCGTGACACGGTGACGCCAGAAGGGCTGGCCGCCGCGTCGCACGCATTCGAAGCTCTGGCGTCTCTCATCGCGCAACGTCGAATGAACCCGGGTGACGACATCGTCAGCGCACTGATCGCCGCCGAGGAGAACGAGCAGCGACTCACCGACAACGAACTGCTGCAATTCACGTTCCTGCTGCTGATTGCCGGCTACGAGACGAGCACCAAGCTGATAGGTAACGCCGCGTATTTGCTGTGGCGCCATCCCGATCAACGTCGTCTGCTCGCCGCCGACCCCACCATGCTTCCCTCAGCGGTCGAGGAGGTGCTGCGCTTCGACAGCCCGACGCCCTACATGGCACGAACCTTGACCAAGGACGTCACGATCGATGGCGTCACAATGCCGAAGGGAGACAAAGTCGCACTTCTGCTAGGTTCTGCGAACCGCGATGCCGAGGTGTTCCCTGAGCCCGACCGCTTCGACATCACGCGCCCGCCCGGCAGGCATCTCGCCTTCGGCCGCGGTGTCCTTCCTGCCTAGGCTCCTCGATTGCGCGCCTGGAGGCACGGATTGCGATCGAAGAGCTGCTGGCGGCGTTCCCCGAGTACGTGGTCAACCCCTCCGGGCTCGAGCGCACCCGTACAGATAACAACCGTGGGTACGCCAAAATGCTTGTCCGACTGGCGCCATCCGTACCGGATTCCACTCAACACCGTGCAGCCGATTGTGCGCAATAGCGTCTCGCTCAAAACGTCACCGTTAGTTTGTTCATGCCGTTGAGGTGGGTGCTGACCATGTATTCGGCGTCGGTGACGTCGATACCGGGTAGCCGCGATAGCAGTTCGTGGAACATGACCCGAAGCTCCAGGCGGGCAAGCGGGGACCCCAGGCAATAGTGGCTGCCTCCCCCGAACGCAATGTGGGGGTTGGGGTTGCGCTGGATGTCGAAACGCCACGGGTCGCTGAACACCGCCTCGTCGCGGTTTGCCGACAACAGAAAAACGACCACCTTGTCGCCGGCCTCGATGACCTGGTTACCAAGGGCGGTCCGGCGAGTCGCGGTACGCCGGAGATTCGGCAGCGTAGTCGCCCAGCGCAGCATCTCTTCGACCGCGCCGGGCAGGTAGCGGTCCAGGTCTGAACACAGCAATGCCCGCTGGTCGGGAAACAGGGACAAGGCATGCAACCCCACACACATCGTGTGCACGGTGGTTTCATAGCCAGCCATGATCAACAGGTTGAAGAAATCCCCAATCTCGTCGTCGGTGAGCCGCTCACCATCGACGGAGGCCTGCACCAACGCGGTCATCAAGTCCGGCTGCGGACGCCTGCGGCGTTCCGCGGCAAGACCCCGACCGGTATCGGCCAACCGCTGCAGACACCGCACGGTGAACTCGTAGGGATCCACACCCGGGTATTTGACCGCGAAACTGGGATCATTCATGTGTCCCTGGTCATCGACCAACTCCGCCAACGACTCACGCTGCTCCTCAGGAACCCCGACCATCTCGCTGATCGCCCACAACGGCAGACGCCTGGCGGCGTCCACGAAATCACCTGGCCCCTTGATCATCAGGTCATCGACAATCATCCGTGCCCGCGCGACCACCTTTGATTCCAGCTCGGCCACCGCCCGCGGCGTGAAACCCGTACTAACAAGCTTTTTCAACTTGGTGTGCCGCGGTGCATCCATCGTCAGAAACGAAATGTGCTTGGATGCCTCCGGCGGCAGGTCATCAAATGTCACCCCGCGCGCGGAAGAAAAATCGGCTGGACGCCGATGCACTTCCGACGCAAGCGCCTGGGTCACCACCGCCCAATACCCCTCGCCGTCAGAGTGTTGGGCACCCGACTCGATCGGCCGCTGCCACGACACCGGTCGCTCGCGGCGCAATACCGCATACGCACGATCGCGCTCGCGCATCGGACTCGACCAGAACTTCGCCGACGAAACGTCGACCTGATCGTAAGCACGACCCGTGCACACCATTACATCCACCTTCGCAAGCGGCCAACACCCACCGCCGGCAGCGACGTGCAGCCAGTGAACAGCGACCTTCGCGTAGTCTCCTGCACGCCAATCAACGTTGTCAACTAGTTAGTTGGCTAACGGCCCGAGGACAGGTTGCCGCTTAGCTCTTACGGCTTGCAGCAGCCACGATGAACGGATGTTGCGCAGCCCCTGAGAATCATGCTCGATCGCGAGCCTTGCCTAGGCTTGCACCTCGGTAAACCGAAATGAGACTGACACCGCCGGTAGCTGCTGCCCGAAATCGAGAACCGGCAGACCCGAGGACACCGCCGAGAGCACAACTGCCCTTTGCCAGTGCTTGACTATCGCCATCCCTTGGAAATAGCGTAACCAACTCGATGGTTGGTATCTGTCCTGTCTTCGCTTCGCCGCATCCTGTGGTCCCTGGGCCGGGAAGCAAGCATGACGGACGATCTCAGGGGCGAGCGCATGGGCGCACTTGACGGAATCGAGTGGGACGGTTGGACGCATAGCTACCGTCCCGCGCCGGATTGGCGGGATCGGCTCTCCTCCAAGCTCAGGTTCAACACTGATGTCGATGAGGACCTGGATGCGATCACCTTCGAAGTGCTTCGCAACCGCCTCTGGACGATCAACATCGGCCACGGCGACACGTTGACCCGGATGTCCGGCTCACCGATCTTTCAGGCACTCGATTTCAACATGACGCTGCTCAGCGAGGATGGCGAGATTGTCATGGGAGCGCCCTTCATGCAGTACCTCAACACCGGGTCGACACTGCTTGTGCGCTATGTGATGGAGCGAATGAGCGAGAGCCCCGGTATCGAGGATGGCGACATCTTCGTGGCCAATGATCCGTGGATCGGGGCGTCGCATCAGATGGACGTCTGTGTGGCAATGCCCGTGTTCGTCAATGGGGGCCTTTTCGCATGGGTTTCCAACGCCGCCCAGCAGTACGACCTCGGAGGAATCGTTCCGGGGGGATGGCCGCAAAACGCACCCGACGTCTTCAGCGACCCGGTGGTGTTCCGGCCATTCAAAATGGTCGAAAAGGGCGTTCTGCGTATGGATTTGGAAGAAATGTACCGGCGTCAGTCGAGGACGCCGGACATGGTTGCATTGGATATGCGTGCCCAGCTGGCAGGTTGCCGCTTCGCGGCTCGCCGGTTGTGTGAAGCCTGCGATGAGTTCGGAGCACGCGCTGTCAAAGCCGGGATGCGCCGCATCCTGGACAACGCCCAAAAAGCCTTCGCGCGCAAGCTAGAACGCATTCCTGACTGCGTGCTAAGTGAAGTGCTGTACTTTGACGAGAATCTTCCAGGCGATCGGACAACCCACCGCGTGCAGTTCAATATCACGAAGCGCGGGTCACGCTTGCTGGTCGACAATGTCGGCACCGATGATCAAAGCGAAGGGCCCAACGGGTTTACCTACACGAACTTCGTCGGGATTGTCCTGGGCGTAACAGGTCAAACCCTGCTGCACGAACACACCTTCTCTGTCGGCGGCGCGGAGCGGCAGATCGACTTCCATCCTCTGCCCGGCAAGCTGACCTGCGTTGACCATCCCGCTGCCGTCAGCGGTGGGGTGCTCAACATCAGCAGCTGCTATGAGCGGCTGCGCAACATCTTCACCCGGCTCATGATCAACGATCCCGAGCTGGCACATGATGCCAGCGTCTCCGGCCCCGATACGCCGTTGACGGTGATCGCGGGAACCAATGATCGCGGCAACTTCTTCGGAACTGCGTTGACAGAAGCGTGCGGTTTCGGCGGGGGAGCGCGCTCCCACATGGATGGCGTCGAAACGTGCGGCTCATCATCGGATCCGCTCATCCGGATGCCCAACGTGGAGGATAGTGAACAGTTCTATCCCATACTCGTGCTCTATCGCAGACAGGCAGAGGACACCGGTGGAGCCGGGCGGTGGCGCGGTGGGGTCGGCAACGAGGTCGCGATCACACCCTATCGAGCCGGCGGCATCGAGATCATCACCAATGCTGCGGGCCAATCGGTCTCGACAAATCAGGCCGCGGGAGTATTCGGTGGCTATCCGTCGCCTACCGCGCACTATCAAATGCTTACCCAGACCGACCTGGCCAAGCACTGGGAATGCAAGCACATGCCTCGCACGGTCGATGAGCTCGAACGTGCAGAACGCCTGCGGCTGCGCGGAAAGTCCAACGGCACCCCCTTCCGCGACGGCGATGCGCTGTTGCTGGTCGTATGCGGAGGGGGCGGATACGGCGACCCGCTGGAACGGGAGCCGAGCAAGGTCGGATATGACGTCGCGGGCGGGTACGTTTCGGCCGATGCGGCGCTGCGGGTCTATGGCGTGGCGATTGCCGACTCCGGCGACGTGGACTTCGCTGCAACCTCGCGGCGGCGCAACGAGATCCGCGCCGAGCGCGGTAGATGGCGACCGGCCGCGGAATTCTTCGGTGAACCCGTCCCCGCGCTGACCTCACCGGCGACCGGCGCCCCGCCCAGGCCCGTACATGAGTACCTGATCGAGCGCGACGAGGCGAGGCATCGAGTGCTCGCGTGCGCTCGATGCGGTGTAGTCCTCACCGACTATCGCGCGAATTACAAGCTGGCTCTGCTCGTCGAGCAGGCCGATGTGAGTCTCATTCCCACGGTGGGCGATCCGCGGGTGTTCCTCGACGAAGACATGGTCTTTCGGCGCTACTGCTGTCCGGCTTGCCAGGTGCTGATGAGCACTGAGGTCGTGCGGGCCGCCGAGCCGGCGCTGGCGGAGGTGTTGTTCACGTGAACGGGGTCGATTTCCCCGCGAGCGGATACATCATCGGTGTGGACGTCGGTGGCACCTTCACCGATTGCGTGGTCCTCGACCCAACCGGGCAGATCGTGATCGGCAAAGCGCCTTCCACCCCGCCCACCTTCCAGGATGGGTTCGTCGACGCGGTGTCCGCCGCGGCCCGCGATCTCGGCCTTGGCGCCGCTGAACTTCTTTGCAGGGCCGGGGCGGTTCTGCACGGGTGCACGGTGGGTACCAATGCCCTGGTGGAACGGCGCACTCCGCCGGTCGGGCTGCTCACCACGGCCGGCCACGGCGACACACTGAGTTTCATGCAGGCCGGTCACCGGCTGGCGGAGCTGGACGCCCGTGAGATCGCCCGCCTGGCGGGTCACACGAAGCCCGCGCCGCTGGTTCCGAAGCAGCTCATCCGCGAAGTCGATGAGCGGGTAGCCGCTGACGGGGCAGTGGTTGTCGAAATGGACGACACGGCTGCCCGCCGTCAGGTTCGCGAACTGCTGGGCGCCGGAGTCGAAACGTTCGCGATCGCTCTGCTCTGGTCGACCGTGAATGCGAAGCACGAGCGGCGATTGGGCGAATTGGTAGTGCAAGAAGCACCGGGAGCCTTCGTATCGCTGAGTTCGGAGGTCGTCGCGCGCCGGGGAGAGTACCCGCGCACCGTGGCGACGGTTATCAACGCGATGATCGGTCCGATTACCTCTAATTATCTGAAAGAGTTGGAGTCACGGCTCACCGAACTCGGTTACCGCGGGCAGTTGTCCATCATGAGTTGTACGGGCGGGCTCATCGACGTGCGAGCCGCGCGTGAACGACCGTTGCTCACAATCGGATCGGGACCGGTCGCTGGCGTGATCGGTGCGGGCAGGCTGGCCCGCACATCGGCAGTCACAGAGCAGGCGGAGCGGCCCGACGTGCTGACCGCTGACATGGGCGGCACGACATTCGACGTGGGAATCATCCGGCGGGGCCGCCCGGTAACCCGCATGACCACCCGCTACGGCCAGTACGAGTACTTCGTGCCGACACTCGACGTACGCTCAGTCGGCGCGGGTGGGGGCAGTATTGTCGGTTACGACAACCAGACAGGAAGTCTGCGGGTTGGACCACGCAGCGCGGGTGCAGTACCCGGCCCGGCCGCGTATTGCCGCGGCGGTGTGGAGGCCACCATAACCGACGCCGATCTGGTTCTCGGCCTGTTGAATCCGTCGACGTTCCTCGGTGGGCAGCTGGAGTTGAGCGTGCCGGCCGCGCGCGAAGCGCTGGAGCGGGCCGGGGCCCCGCTCGGTTTCAGTGCCGAGCAAACGGCCGCCGGTGCGGCACATATCTTGGATGCTCACATGGCCGACGCCATCCGGATGTCGAGTATCCAGCAGGGCTACGACCCGCGCGGGTGCGTCATGTACTGCTACGGAGGGGCCGGCGCGCTGCACTGTCCCGCAGTTGCACGTGCGCTGGGAATAACGACCGTGGTAATGCCCCTCGGCGACCTCGCGGCCGGGTGGTCGGCATTCGGAGTCGCTTCTGCCGACGCTGTCGTCGTCCGCGACGCCGCCGTACTGTTGTCCTCCCCGTTCAACCCGAACGACCTTGAGGATTTATGGAGTCAGCTCGAACGCAATGTCGAGGCTGAGCTTTCACCTGAGGTTCGGCGGGCCGGCCCGACGTATCAACGCTTCGTCGAGATGCGTTATGCGATGCAGGTGAACCAGCTGACCGTGCCCGCTCCCGCCGGACCGTGCAGCGCGGCCGCGTTAGACGAACTGGTTGCGGCGTTCGAGCAAGAGTACGAGCAGCTCTACGGTCGCGGTAGCGGGTATCCGCTCGCCGGCTACGTGATCACCTCATTGCGGGTAGCTGCCCGCGCGCGCACTACCGACTTTCAACTGCGGCCCGGGGTAGACGCGCCGGCCTACCGCGCCGAACCCATGGACGAACGTTCCGTGATTTGGTACGACAGCGGGCCGCACCCCGTGCCGACGCCGGTGTATTCGGGCGCGAAACTTACCGCCGGCGCCGCCGTTGATGGTCCGGCGGTGGTTGAGTTCGCAGACACCGTCCTCGCGTTACGCGATCGGCAACGGGCCGTGATGGACCGCTGGAACAGCCTGATCCTCAGCATATGAACCACTGTGCGTACGAACTTAACCGGAAGTGATCAGCGCTGCGTGATCAGCGTTGCGTCATGCCCGCTTCGCCGAGACCGGCACATTCGAATAGCCGGCCACGCTGGTCATCGCTACCCGGCGTAAACCCTCGTAATCAACGGTGTAGTCGGGCAGGAAGTCGAGAAGATTGTCGAGTGCGATGGCCGTTTCCATGCGGGCCAAGGCAGCGCCCAGCCAGCTGTGGATGCCGTATCCGAAGCCAAGATTTTGCGCTTCGCTGCGATCGCGATTGATATCGAAGGTCTCGGCGTCGGTAAACGCACGGTCATCGCGATTGGCAGCTGCACCGAAGAGCATCACCGCGCTACCTGCTGGAATCGTCACGCCATGCAGTTCAATGTCTTTGAGCGTGTAGCGGCAGTCGTACTGCACGGGCCCCTCGAATCGCAGCAGCTCCTCTACTGCCGCCGGGATCTTGCTGCGATCGGCGCGCAGCAGCTCCCACTGGTCACGATGCCGCGAGAACACCACCACCGCACTGCCCACCAACTTGGTGACCGTTTCCGCGCCGGCACCACCCAGCAAACTGCAAAATCCGGCGATCTCACCGTCATCCAGCCTGGTGCGACTGCCGTCGTCTCGCTCAACCTCCGCGGCGATCAGCCCACTGATCATGTCATCTTGCGGGTTAGCGCGACGCTGCCGAATCAGACCGTGGTACAACAGCGTTAACTGCATCATCGCATCACCGGCAGAAGTGTTCACCTGGCCCGGCTCGCGCTGCAGGAATTCATCGAACCACAACCGAATCTGCTGATGGTGCTCCTCGGGCACCCCCAGCATGGTGGTGATCACGTCGATGGGGAACAAGGCCGCGAAATCGGCCACCACGTCGAAACCGCGGGGATCGACCCGCGACAGGTGATGGGCAATCCTGTTGCGAACCAGTGCTTCTTGCGCCCGAATCGCCCGTGGCGTGAACACCTTGTTCACCAGACCGCGCATCCGGCGATGCGCCGGCGGGTCCATCCAGATTATCGACTGACCGTGCTTGACCTCGCCGCCATGGATCTCCTCCAACGTCACACCATGAGCCGAGGAAAACGTCTCGAAATCCCTGAAAGCAGCTGCCACGTCGCCATGGCGGGTCAACGCATAAAAGTCGTACTGCTCGCTGTAATACACCGGCGCTTCGTCACGCAGGCGGCGATAGATGGGGTAAGGATCGTCGAAGAACTCTTGAGAAAACGGATCGAACACCAAACTGGACGTCGTCATCGCCTCACACTCCACAACACCGGTGGCCCAGGCAACTGCTTGTAATCACCCGCACGGCCGACTCATAGCAAGCAACACTGAGATGCCTCGCTCGCACTTACTGTGACACCGTGACCATGATCTGTAAAGCTCATGCGTCTGCAGGTGCTGCAGATCGAGTTGGGAAGCCGCGCAGGCCTTGTCATCCCTCAACCGTGCTGACGAGGGTGGGTTCATGGCTTTCTCTGGGCCTGATTCCACTTACGATCTCGTAGACGAGCCAGATCGCAAACAATGACAAGGCTATCGTCAATACCGCACCCGCGTTCTGTACAGCGCGGTTGTCAGTGCTGTTAATCGCTGTGAAGTATGGAACGAACACCGCAAGGTGGATTCCGCCGACAAGCATCGGCATGAGCACGACAAGAAGCGCTGAGCGCCGGCCTTTGAGCACCGTTGTTCCATGCATGAGTCCGTAGACCATCGCGCCGCTAGCCACGACGGCAGCACTATTGCCGAAAGACCAGGTGGCAGGCAGGGTAATAGGGGATTGCAGGGGAGGGTCACCGTAGTAGCGCAACCAGTCAAGCGTCACTGGCGGAATCTCGAAAATCGTGTAAAAGGGAACCGCGAGCAGTAGGTACGACGCCCACCCCCGGCGGGCGTTAGGGTGGCGTTCCAGCACGCGGATGGTCACCAGTGCCGGAATACCTACGTAGAAGAAGTAACTGAAAACGACGAACAGCGAGAATTTTCGCTGGGATAGATCGACGAACCACACGTCGATGTTGTCGGGCCACTCGATGTGCCCTAACACCTCGCACAGCGCCTCGTAGAAAACGACCAGCCCGGCTCCGAGATATAGCTAGACCGGGTATGGCGAACCCCACCGACGCGCCAACCCGGCGAAAACTGCAAATCCAACGAGTGCCACCGCACCGAACACAATCACAGCGACGGTCTGCTGTCCGATCGACCAAGTCCAGTGAGACGGTTCCTGGAACGGATCAGTGCGCATTCCCAGCAGCCCAGCCATCACCCGCTGACCTCCTTAAGTCGGAATCAAGATGCTCATTGGATCCCAAGACGTCGACGTGAATTTCCTGAGAGTGATCTTGCAGACTGCTGCCGAGTGGTGCGTCTTCGCTTCTGCTTGGAACAACTAACATGGTGGATACGGAAAGTGTTGCGCTATAAGCCAAATCGATCAACCGGATCATGTTCGTATCCCGACGCGCCTCGCACTCAGAAGGCTACTTCCAGCCGATTCACCGCGTTCAAGTGACTGCCTACCATGTACTGCGCATCCACCACCTCGATGTCGGGCAGACGGGACAGAAGCTCGCGGAAAATCGTCTCCAGTTCAAGGCGAGCGAGCGGGGAACCGAGGCAGAAATGGCTTCCGCCCCCGAACGCCACATGGGGATTGGGGTCGCGGGTGATCTTGAAGCACCACGGATCGTCGAACACTGTTTCGTCGCGATTCGCTGACAGCAGGAACAGCACGACTTTGTCGCCGGGGTCGATTTTCTGGCCGGCGATGGACGTTGCTTTCGCTGTTGCGGTGCGCCGGAAGTTGACGCCGACGGTCGTCCATCGGAGCATCTCCTCGACAGCCGGACGCAGGTAGCTGTCCATGTCGGAGCACAACAGCTTGCGTTCCCCCGGGAACTGGGATAGCGCATGCAAGCCGATGCTGATGTTGTGGACGGTGGTGGCGTAGCCAGCCGAGATCAGCAGATCAAAGAAGTCGCCAATCTCCTCATCGGATAGCTTCTCGCCGTCCACGGATGCCTGCACAAGCGCGGTCATCAAATCGTTTTGCGGCCGCTGACGCCGTTCTGCAGCGAGCCGGCGGCCCAGCTCAGCCATCCGCGCCAGGCCCTGGACATTGAACTCATAGGGATCAACGCCGGGATACTTCACCGCAAAGCTGGGGTCGTTGATGTGCTCCATGTCGTCGGTCAACTCACCGAGTGCTTTCCGCTCATCTTCGGGCACACCGACCATTTCGCTGATCGCCCACAGCGGCAGGCGTTTCGAGACCAGCTCGTGAAAGTCTCCCGGGCCGTGGTTGATCAACTCGTCGACAATCATTCGTGCGCGTTCGGTTACCCGTTCGGTGAGCGCCGCGACTGCCCGTGGCGTGAACGCGGTGCTAACCAGGCGCTTGAGCTTGGTATGGCGCGGTGCATCGAGCGCCATGAAAGACATGTACTTGGACACCTCTGGCGGCATATCTTGATAAAAGATGCCTTGTCCCGAGCAGAATTCGGCGGGACGCCGGTGTACGTCGGCCACATCTGCATGCCGGACGACGGCCCAGAATCCATCACCCTCGGCGCGATGCGCTCCAGATTCGACCGGTCGGTGCCAAGACACCGGCCGCTCCCGGCGAAGCATGGCGTATGCCTTGTCCCGCTCCTGCAAGGGGCTGGCCCAAAATTTTGCTGAGGAGATGTCGATTTCGTCGTAAGGCCGAGACCCGCTCATGCGAGCATCACCCCCTCCCGCGTTCAGCCCACCCTGTAGTCACACGGCAGCCTTCCAAGTCAGAGCGGTCGATGTGCCAAGGCTGTCAGATCTGCGCAACCGTTGTCAACTATTCGGTTGGGATCCGACTTACTAGCGCCAATCTGCGGTGTCATCAGCCTCTCGTCCCGGCTATCTCCTCAAAGCAGAGGCCGCCGTGGCCCACTCCTGCACACCGGCTGACTCAAGGCGGGCGTTCCAAAGTGGTAGCGGCCTTGACCGACGCCGGGCAGCCACATGACCAGTGCCGATACTTTGACCAAGGGTACTCAGGAGTTTGTGATACCTCTCGAAGCGAGACTGCTGCGTGTCGATGAACCGACATACCCGGCGTTGTAGCGAAGGTCGCAGTTGTCGCGGTGCTTGCAGATCCGCTGTGGCGCCGGGGCTTTGGTGCCCTGGCCATACCTGATCGACATCGCGCCAATCCTTCCGGGAAGATAACCGCGGCAGCAGGTTGCGGGATTTGTTCAAGTCTTGACTGTCTATTGTGTGAAAAGTTAGCGTGCGATTGAAATCGGCGGAAAAGCCCGGGGCAGAACGCCGCGAGCCGCTCTGGGTGACGAGAGGCTAACGACGATGACGACGTCCAGCAAGGCGGACGATGTGAGAACGCTAGGAGCGTCGCTGAGCAATTGGGGGAGATGGGGCGACGATGACGAGCGCGGCACGACCAACCTGATCACTCCGGAGAAGCTGATCGCGGCATCCAAGTTGATCAAGGCGGGGAAAACGTTCGATCTGGGAATTCCTTTCGACGAGAGCGGGCCGCAGCCGGGCGGTGACCGAATCAACCCGATCCGTCTGATGTCGGCTACCGGTGATCTGCAAGTGTTTCCCGGTGGCTTCAAATACGCCGACGATTATGTCTTCATGCCACTGCAGGCGGCCACCCAGTGGGATTCCCTCGCCCACGTCTACTACGACGATCAGCTTTACAACGGTTGGCCCGCACACGATGTCAGCGTGAAGGGCGCAGCCCACAACGCCATCGACAAGCAAGCCAAAGGGATTGCCGGACGCGGTGTGCTGCTCGACATTGCGGCGCTCAAAGGCGTCGAGTGGATGGACGCCGGTGACGTCATCGGCCCCGATGAATTGGAAGCAGCCGCTGACAGACAAGGCGGCGTCACGGTCGGCAGCGGCGACATCCTGCTGATCCGTACGGGCTGGCGAAAGAAATTCCTTGCAGAGCGAGATGCCGCTTCGTGGATGGCCGGTGAGCCCGGCTTGGGGCAGGCCTGCTGCGCCTGGCTCCGTGAGCATGATGTCGCGGTAGTGGCGTGCGACAATTGGGGTGTCGAGGTGGCGCCCGGGGAGAATCCGAATTACCTGTTCAACGTCCACATGGTTCTGATCCGCGACATGGGTATGACATTGGGCGAGATGTTCGATTTCGAGGAGTTGGCCGCGGACTGCGCCACCGATGGCGTTTGGGACTTCTTTTTCTGTGCACCGCCTCTGAAATTCTCTCGTGGCGTAGGGTCGCCGATCAATCCGCTGGCCATCAAGTAAGCGAATCGTCGTACTTCCCAGTGGTGTGGTTCTGCTTCTGCATCAACGCGTTGGTGGGCGGCGCGCACCAGCGACGGGTGGACTGGTCGACGCGTAGCGCGGTGATCATCCGAAGCCCTCCGGCCAATCTGATTCGGCGGTCAGTCCGAGTTCGGGCCAAACGCCGCGAATGACGCTCTCCAGGATTCCGTAGCCCACCGCATCGCCGTCGCGGACGCGCACGGGGTTGTCGCGGAATTGGCCGAGCGCGGCCAGGTGTTCATCGTCCAAGCAGTCGGCGATGTGTTCCCCGCTGACTTCAAGTGGACCCTTCCACGAGCCGTGTGAGAAGCCGGCCCAATTCCCGTAGCCGGCTGTCTTGAGAAAAAATCCCGAGCCACCCAGCCCGCCGAGGCGCTCCACCTCGATCACCCGTTGCTCGCCGTCATCCATCGTCAAAATCAACTCGCCCCCGGTGATGACGCGGGTGCGCGGGTCGTAGCGCAGCCGCGGGTCGACCGACCGTGCGGGAGTCTGTCGGCCCTGCGCATCGTTGATGTAGGCGCCGTGCATCGTCCACGCCTGCAGCCGCAGGAGGAAAACGGCTGTCTCGTAATGGCTGCCGTCCGGCCGACGGAAGAATGCCGGCATCCAGTTCAGCATGCTGCGGCCAGACTGAGCGGCCGTTATCGGGCCTGCGATGAGGTCGCGGGGCTGGTCGCCGATACCCTGACGCACCCCCCAGGAGTGGTCCCTGAATCCGAACCACTCGCCTTCTCCAAGGTGCTCGGTGTGTCCGTCGATTGTCACCGTCCCCGTTGTCCATCCGCCCTGGTGGTATCGAACGACATTCATGTCGACGCGGTTAGAGGCGGGGTTGCGACTGAAGTTGCGGTCCTCGAAGAACGGTGGTGTCACCCCGGAAAGAACTACATCGAACGAAATCGGTTGCACGTCATTGGGCTCCAGGACGAAGCGCACTTTGCGCAACGGCTCGATGATCTCGTAGCGGACCGGCCCGATCGTCATTTCTTCGGGCGCCAGGCGTAGTTCGCGGCTGGCCCGCACGGTCCATTGCTCAGAGCCACGTGATACGCCGCCGAAACCATCGATTATGCCCCGGTTCTGATACTTGCCCAGGCCGAAGTCGATCTGCAGAGCGCCATCGCTGCGTGCAATGGAGGCCCAGATCTTCTCGGTCCAGGTGTAGTCGGACTGCGAGAGCACGGCGAAGGTGTCGATGATCTGGTGGGTAAGGGCCTCGTCGGCGCCCAATAGTGGTCCAATGTCCTTGATTGTCACGGTAACTGAGGTCCCTGTCTCGATATCGCCAGTGTCGCGGGCATCCAATCCATTTCCATGCTGCACATCTGTCACCAAGGCCGTATGCGTGCACTATTCATAGCGATTGACACCAACCGACCAAACGGTCCCAGAGCTTGCCGCGTGTGGAGGCAAAATTGTGCATATGGGCCATCCGATCGCAGATGAAAAGCGTGACGTCAGTGGATCTTCCATAAGCCGACGGCTCCGAGTGGGGGTTAGTTGCGGCGTCGCGTTCCCCGAGGCCGATAAACACCGGACAGCGCACCATGGCAGCCTCGGCGGCGATGTAACCCGGTGACAACATTGCCCCGGCGCAGTTGGGCAGCGTCGCGCTACCGAATACCGGTGCCTGTTCTCGCAATGGGTAGCCGCCGCGGGTGTCGGCATCCACAATGTC
This sequence comes from Mycobacterium branderi, assembly GCF_010728725.1. Classification (NCBI taxonomy): domain Bacteria; kingdom Bacillati; phylum Actinomycetota; class Actinomycetes; order Mycobacteriales; family Mycobacteriaceae; genus Mycobacterium; species Mycobacterium branderi. The sequence continues at coordinate 824,655 of NZ_AP022607.1, read as the reverse complement.
GTCGGGCACGTCGGACCAAAAGAACGGATAGAGGAAGTCGGGTATCAGTGCGGCAGTGCGGGCCACGGACTGATCGGCGGGATCTCCGTCCCGACGGTCGGCACCTAGTTCTATGCTTCCGGCGACTTCGGCGGTCTGATGCTGATCTAACAACGGCAACACGGTATGGATGCCGCTGAAGCCCAGGACCGCGATCGCGTCATAGCTACCGTGCACGCCGGCCATGATGACGGTGACGGCCCCGCCCATGGATTGACCTACACCGATACGACGTGCAATGTGCACCGGGGGGTATTTCGCTGCCGCACCGCCCTGTTCGAGTAACCGCGAAATCGCCGTTACTGCGGCATGGTTGGCAGCGGCGATGTCCTCGACGCGCAACTGGTCGCACACCTGCGGTGAGCTTTGCCCGACGCCGAGGTGATCAATGGCAACCATTACCAGCCCGGCCGAAACGTGATGTTCTGCTTGCGAATAGCCGGCGCGACCGGGAAAGTGCATGTCGAAATAACCGCGGCTGTAGCCACCGCCAGGCAGCGCATACACAACCGTGGCACCGGCAGCCAACGCGTCGGGTCGGGGCAGAAACACGGTGGCGGCCACGCGGAGTCGGCCAGCTATGTCACAGCTGCCGGAAACGTCGACAACGAGGTCGGCTCGGACGCATTCGGATGCGTCCACTGCGCTCATGCTGCACTCCTCACTGTTGACCGCGAGCGGTGTTTGCAACTGTCGCCCGAGCCCGCCAACATGCGCTGTTGCTTCGCCACTAGTACGAGCGGGGGAGGCCCAGACAGTGCTGGGCAACGTAGTTGAGCACCATTTCTCGACTCACCGGAGCGTTGCGCATAAGCCGGGTGAGCCCCCAAAGGTCAGCGAGACCGTACTCGCTGGCGAATGCATTACCGCCGTGGATCTGGATGGCCTGATCGAAGCACTTCAGCACGGCGTCCGCGGCGGCGACCTTGGCCATCCCGGCCGCCTCACCGACTTCCATGCCGTTGTCGAACAGCCAGGCTGCCTTCTGCATCATCAACCGCGCCAGTTCCATATCGATCCGCGCCTCGGCGAGCGGGTGGGCGACTCCCTGGTGTGTACCGATCGGGACGCCCCAGACGGCGCGCTGTTTCGCGTAGCTGGTGGCCTTGTTGATGAAGTATCGCGACAGGCCGGTGGCTTGGGCAGCCACTGAGATTCGCTCGGGGTTCAAGCTCGAGAATATCTGCGTTGTGCCCTGGCCGGGGACACCGCCGATCAGGCGGGTTCCGTCGACGCGCACATCGTCGAGGTAGACGCTGTTCTGATTGTCGGGCACCTGCATGGCCATTGGGATGGGCGTGAACGCTAAACCGGGTGAGTCGACGTCGACGATGAACAGTGAGAGTTCGGCCCGGTTGCGCTGCGTCGATCCGGTACGGGCCACGACGAGCACCGCGTCGGCGACATCGATACCGGTGATGTATTGCTTGGTGCCGCGCAACACCCAGCAATCGCCGTCGCGGCGTGCGGCCGTCTTGATGCCAAACATGTTCGAACCGGCATCGGACTCGGTGATGGCGAAGGCCATCTTGAAGCTGCCCTCGGCGATGCGCGGCAACCAGTATTGCTTCTGCTCATCGGTCCCGAATTGGTTGATGACCGGTCCGCACATCCCGGCAACGATGAGGAACAACAGCGGACAACCCTGTGCCGCAAGTTCTTCGATGACGATGGCCATCTCCTGGAAACCGCTGCCGCCCCCGCCGTACGCCTGGGGTAGGTTGACCGCGCCGAAGCCCTGCTGGAAAATTGCAGTCCAGAGCTCGTCGGTGAACCGCTTGTCCTCGACGCATCGAAGAAAATAGTCGTGACCAAAGTTGCTAGCAATCGCGCGAACCGCGGCCCTCAGCACGCGGTGTTCGTCCGTTTCGATGAAGCTCATCGCGAGGCTACCCCGGTTGCCAACCGATTAGTTGGGTACACTATTCCGCACTATGCCTGATGGAAATCCGGGTGTCAATCAGGGACTGCCGCTCCCGGGCGCTCAGCCATGAGCGCATCCGTGCAGCTGTCGGTCGGCGTTCGCAACTTCGCCAACGCCCCGCCAACCGACTGGCGCCATCTGCTCGACCAGGCCCGCGCCGCAGACGATGCCGGCATCGATCGGATCTTCGTCAATGATCACGTCGTGTTCGGGTCGGACCTGTCGGCCTATGGCAATCCGCGGCTCGGCGGCAGGGTTGGTGGTGTCCAGCCCACCGGTCCAGACGGCGACTGGCTGGAGCCGCTTACCGTGCTCGCCGCGATGGCGGCGGTCACTAGCCGGGTGCGGCTCGCGACGAACGTGCTCGTCGCACCGATTCGCCCCCCGGTCCTGCTCGCCAAGACCGCCACGACCCTAGACGTGCTGTCGCATGGTCGCTTCGAGCTCGGCGTCGGGATCGGCTGGCAGGAGGCCGAGTTCCGCGCTCTCGGCATCGATTTCGCCAAGCGCGGTCAGGTCCTCGACGAGTTGCTGGCCGCTTGCCGGGAGTTGTGGACGACCACCGAGGCCCGGCTTGTTACTGATCGGTTCAGCCTTGCGGGCGTGCACATGATGCCTAAGCCAACCGCTGCGGGCGGTGTGCCGGTGTGGATCGGTGGCAGCCCGATTACCGGCGTAGCACGCCGGCTCGCGCGCTACGGTGCCGGTTGGATCCCGTGGGGCGCCACACCGGAGAACTTCCCGGAACTTCTTGAGCGCATGCGTGATCTGGTAGCGGCGCAGGGTCGCGATTTCTCGACGGTCCAGGTGTGCTACGCGATACCCACGATCCTGTCCCGGCAGCGACGCCTCGACTTCGACGCGATGTTTGAGCCGGTGCCGAAGCTGATGGCCCAGGGAGTAGCGGACTTTCGCATGATGCCGCGGTTGCCAGTCGGATATCCGGCGGCACGCGAGCTGTTAGAGCAACTCGGTCAGGCGTTCCGCTCGGTGATCGGCCCCGGCGGCCAGCCCGACGACGCCCGGACGGAGGTGCGGTAGGTGTCAGATGGACTCGCAACGATCTTGGGGCGGCTACGTGCTCGCGTCGAGCAGGATCCGGACCGGCACCTGGCCGCCTGCGGCGGCGGGTGGAACAGCGTGGGTCAGGCATACGACCGGGCCCGGCGGTTGGCCGCCGGGCTGTACCAGCTGGGCGTGCGCCCGGGCGACCGCGTGGCGTCGATGATGGCCAACCGCGACGAGGCACTCGATGTGTTGTTTGGGTGTGCGGCACTCGGTGCCGTGCACGTGCCGCTGAACATGTTCCTCAAGGGGGAGTTCCTGCGCTATCAGCTCGTCGACGCCGATCCAGGCGTCGTGATCGCCGATTACGCGGCGTATCCCCTGATGGCCGAGGTGGCGACCTCGTCGCCGGAGCTCAGCGAGGTGACTTTCGTGTCGCTTGACTGCGATGCGGAGGGTTCGAGCGGCGCGATCCGGTATCGCGATCTGTTTGTCGATCCCACCCAAGCCTGGCCGGATCCGACGCCCGACGACCTGGTCTCCGTGCTCTACACGTCGGGTACGACGGGGATGCCCAAAGGCTGCATGATCAGCAACGGCTACTTCGTGCGCATGCCCAGGGCGCACATGATCAACGGCTGGTTCACCGCGGACGACACGTCGCTGTGCCCGCTTTCGCTCTATCACGGCTTTGCGCTGAGCGCGCTTATGGACGCGCTGGTGGCCGGCTGCCGGGTCAGCTTCGAACCGACTTTCAGCGCGTCGGGGCTCATCGAGCGGGCACGCGAGATCGGTGCGACGCAGGTGTTCGGCGTGGGAGCGATGGCCGCGGCGCTGCTGGCTACGCGGCCGCGGGCCGACGACGCTGACCACACCATCGAGCGGGTCATCTTCATCCCACTCGCGCCGCAGGTCCAGCGCGAGCTGGCGTGCCGGTTCGGGGTGCGGGCCATCGGCGAAGGCTACGGCCAGACGGAGGTGCTTCCGGCGACGATGGGATCGGGTCGACGCAGCGCAGGCGAGCGCACGAGCGCCGGTGCCCGGGTGCCCTGGCTCGACGTTCAGGTCGTCGACGACGACGATCGTCTGCTGCCCGTGGGACAAACGGGCGAGATCGTGGTGCGGCCACTCGAGCCGCACTCGATGTTCAGTGGCTATTGGCGCAACGAGCAGGCGACTCTCCAAGCGTGGCGCAACCTGTGGCATCACACCGGTGACCTCGGTGTCTTCGATGATGAGGGACTGCTGTATTACGTCGACCGCAAAAAGGACGCGCTGCGCCGACACGGCGAGAACGTCTCCTCCGTCGAACTGGAGCTGGCGATCTGCGCGCACGCCGCCATTGCCGAGGTCGCGGTCCACGCGACGCCGGCCGACGTGCGCGAGGACGAAATCAAGGTGTGCGTTGTGCTGAAGCCGGGAGCGCAGCTGACGCCGGAGGAGCTGTTCGACTTCTTCCGCACGAACTTGCCGTACTACGCGGTGCCGCGCTACGTCGAGTTCCTCGACGAACTTCCGGTCAACGCGATGGGTCGGGTGCAAAAACATAAATTGCGCGAATCCTGGGACACGCCAACGACCGTCGACCTGCAGGCGCTCGGCCTGGTCGTGGAGCGAAGCGCCCGCCGAGGAGCTCGGCGCGGTCCGCGGTCAGAGTCGCAGTAGGCTCCGCGAGCGTGATGTCGCGGTGCTGGCATGCGACAACTGGGTGTCGAGGTGGCGGCCGTTTGACGCCGAATTACGGCTTCAACGTTGACACTGTCTATCCGTGGCTTTCAGCTCACGGCCGGGGCATTTGACGAACCGCCGAACGATCGAGCATCATTACCAACTATGCGGTTGGGTACGATCTGGTTGCGCCTGCCCAGTAAAGGAGAGCCTCGATGAAGGATTGGCCGTACGACGTCTTCCCGACGGGCTGGTATCAGATCGGCTACTCTGCCGAACTGCCGCCCGGGGAGATCCGCGCGGTCAAGTATTTCGACCGTGACTTGGTGCTCTTTCGCACCGAGACCGGCGTGCTGTCACTTCTTGACGCCTTCTGCGCGCATCTGGGCGCACATTTGGGCTACGGCGGCGTGGTGAAGGGTGAGTGCATCGAATGCCCGTTCCACGGCTGGCTGTGGTCGTCGCACGGTACATTGGCCGAGATCCCCTATGCCCCAGGCGAAACGCGAAACGTCAGCCTCGAACGCTGGGTGACCGACGAGGTCGACGGTCTGATCCTGATGTGGTATGACGCTTTCGGTCGGGAGCCGTTTTGGCGGTGGCCCGGAATCCCTGAATTCGCCGATGACGTCAAGCATTACCCGATCTACCCGCAAGGTGCTGACCACGTCGGGATCCGTAAGATCATCCCGCAGTCCCCGGTAGAGAACACACCGGACTACCACCACTTCAGGTGGGTGCACGGTGCAGGCGAGTCGGGGCGGCCCCTGATGTGGGAGGAGCAGGGGCACTACTTGCATACGCGGATCGGGTTTGTGTTCGGTGCCGGCAAACCGTCGACCTGGATGACCCCCGATGGCCCGGTCATCGGCGAGATAGAAACCGAGGCATGGGGACTGGGCTTGTCCAATGCGCGGTTCGTGCTCGGCAACTTCATCACTTCCCAGTTGACTGCCACCACTCCCGTCGACAGGGAGCATTCGCAACTGTTCGATACCATCACCTCCACTCGTGAACCCGGCAGCGACGATCCTCAACCATCGGGACTCGCCGGGCGCATGATCGAGTTCCAGAAGGGCCAAATCCGGCACGACTTCAAGATCTGGGAACACCAGCGCTACGTCGAGCACCCGCCCTTCGCCGGCGGTGAGGAACAACATTATGCACGCTTCCGCCGCTGGTCACGCCAGTTCTACAGCGATGCCCCGTATGCCACGAGACCCGACCGGCATGCCGCGGCGAGCGTGGCGCGTGTGCCCGGCTCGGTGCAGTCATAACGATCACGGGCTTAGAGATTGGCAACTGGCTCGTCCAATTCTTTTAGGTGGCTTCCATAAAGGCAAACTCTCGAATTCTGAGCTACGCGAATGCTGTCTGAGGACCAAGTCAAAGCTCTGATGCTATGACTGGCGAGTCGAAAGGGGAGAATATGCGAAGCGAAGACTTTGATGTGATCGTGATCGGCGCTGGATTGGCGGGGTTGTGTTGTGCTGGCGAACTAATGTTAGCCGGAGCCCGACCGCTCCTGATCTGCGAGGCGAAAGAGGTCGGTTTCGCTCTCAAGTCCCACATGGTGGGGGGGAATCGGGGCCTGTCTCAAGTCCCGACGTGGCAGGTCGGATGGGGAGGAGGCTGGTGGCCAACGCTGGTCCGGCAGCTGAACGTTCCAGTACGGACGCCCTTGGGATTTGGACAACTGGATAATGCTATGGCCCTTAAAGGCGAAGATGCTGCAACCCTTCCGCAATGCGCGCTCTCTGGCGAATCCGCGGCAGGCGCGTTCGTCGAAGGCTTCCCTTTCCTAGCTGAATACCAAAAGGAGATTGGTCGCGTCCTTGACGCAGCGCTGGGCATACCTTACCCCGAACTCGTGAAGATGCATCGAACCCCACTGGCCCAGTGGTTGCAGGACATGAAGTGTGACGAGCTGGTATCAGACTTCTTGATCAAGCTAGGCGGATTCGTATCTGCAGCATCTTCAGAATTCTGCCGAAATCATATTTCCGTATCTGGCGCATTCGGTTACTTTCGCAGCATGTTTTGTGGAGAGGCGACTTACGGGCTCCCCTATCCCGACAACCGGCATGGTCTGGCCATCCCACTGGCGCGTGAGATCGAGAATCGGGGTGGGGTTATCCGGCGAGGCGGCAAAGTGCATGAGATTCTCATGAAGAACGGCCGAGCTGATGGCATAGCTATGGACGATGGGACCGAAGCCCGAGCCCCCATCGTTGCGTTTGCCTGCGGGAACGATCGGATCGCGAAACTTCTCGATCCAATTCCGCCAGAGCTCGAGGCATCGATCGCGTACAGCGAAAAGACGACTCATCTGGATTTCACTGTCTTCGCCGTCATCGAGGGAACCGTGGTACCGCGGGACAAAGCAAAATGGGTTGCCGCAGTCGATTTCGAGGACGGCCTCCTCGAGTGGACGGTACGTCTGCACGATCTCGCTCCGTGGACCACCCAGCCCGGTAAGCAATTTCTTTGTGCTGAAAGAATTCTGTAGCCGACTGACGTTGAGCGCCTTGGCGGCCGCGATGCGATCATCGCCGGACTGTACAACACTCTCGAAGAGCGTTTTCCCGGCTACAAATCGGTGATAGGCGAAACTGCCTCCTCTGGCCACAAGCCCGGCCATCTCTGGTTCGGCAACTGCACAGTTGGACCCAAGCTCCCGCGGAAGAGTGATTCGGTCCCGGGTCTGTGGTTCGTGAACGAAAGTTCGGAGCCAACTTGCGGCACATACATGGAGGCAGCCGCTAGCGCCGGGATACTCGGAGCCCGCGCAATGGCCGCAGAAAGGTTGTCTGCCACGATGGTTGGCCCCTGAGCCGACCCGCGTCATCGAATCCAGCGAACGGCCTGCGGCTAGGAAGTTGCGCCGTAATGCTGCGTCGCTGAGTTTAGCTGAGACACAGGGACTGCAGCTGTTTGGGATGCGGCCAGACCTTCGGCCCCTAACTCGACTCCGATCCCGCTGTCCCTGATATCGCCCAAGGCGGCTGCAGTAGTCGATGTCGTTGAAGTTCACCGATTCAGCCGCTGATACGCAAACGTTGTTGTCTTGGCACACTGAGGAAGCCGTGTTCGCACCAGTGGTTGTCTGACCACCCGCCCGCGCCCGGATATCAGGCGGTCCAGGCGATCGGCAGCGTCTTGATTCCGTGAATGAACGGCGAGAGCAGCCGTGCCGGTTCTTCGGTCACGACAATGTCGGGTACCGCGCGGTGCAACTCCTCGAACATGACGCTGATCTCACGGCGAGCCAGGTTGGCGCCCAGGCAGAAATGCGCACCGCCACCGCCGAACCCAACATGCGGATTGGGGTCGCGGGTCACGTCGAACATCCATGGGTCGGGGAACTTCGACTCGTCGCGATTGGCCGAGCAGTACCATAGCGTGGCCTTGTCTCCGGCGGCCAGCTTCACACCACTGAGCTCGATGTCTTCGGTAAGGGTGCGCCGCATGTAGATCACCGGCGAAGCCCATCGCACAATCTCTTCGACCGCCGAGGGACACAAACCATCGAAGTCTGCCCACCATTTCGCCCGCTGCGCTGTGTAGCGGGTCAGCGCCAGAAGGCCGTGACTGATCGCGTTGCGTGTCGTCTCGTTGCCGGCGACCACCAGCAGTATGAAAAACGAGGCGATCTCCGCCGACGAGAGCCGCTCGCCGTCAACCTCGGCCTGCACGAGGCTGGTGGTCAGATCGTCGCCCGGACTGTTGCGGCGGTCCTCGGCGAGCGCAGTGGCATAGGCGCCGATCTCCATTGAGACCTGAGCGAACTCCTCGAAATCCGTTGCTAGATCAGGGTCGCCGAAGCCCAGGATCACGTTGGTCCAATGGAAGACCCGCTGGTGGTCCTCCTCGGGAATGCCCATCATGTCGCAGATCACCTGCAGCGGCAGCGGCCCGGCCAGCTCGCTGACGGCCTCGCCGCTGCCGTCTGGATGATTGGCAATCAGCGACGCAACAAGGCTGTGCGCACGCTCGCGCACCGATGCCGCGGCGCGGGCCAGTACCCGAGGGGTGAACGCGCGGCTGACTATCGACCGCAATCGCTGATGCCGGGGATCGTCGAGCACGATCATCGACCCGTAGAACTCAGCTATCTCCGGCGGCTGGTCGTTGATGACCATATTGGGACTCGAACTGAACAGCTCAGGATGACGGCTGGCATAGAACACGTCGTCGTGCTTGGTCAGCGCCCAATGCCCGGGCCCTTGCTCGAAGCCGGGCTGGACGGGCTCGGCCCAGAAGGAGACCGGTGCCTCACGGCGCAACGTGGTGAATGCCCCGTCGCGTAGATCGTCGTCGAGCGACCAGAAGTCCCATGAGCTGAGATCAATGTCGGTGAGTGGAACGTTCGGCGGTGCTATGCCGTTCACTCGCGGCGCGATGCCCATGTTGACTTTCCTTGTCGCTTAGCGGGTTACAGGAAACTCCTCCACATCGTGGATTTTCCCTGCTGACGGTAAATCGGTAGATGCGGGGCGCGCGTTGCGGTGTCGCTCGGCAAGATTACGCGCGGCGGCGTAGTCGGGCTTGCCATTCGGGCCGCGCGGGACAGCGTCGACGAAGGCGATCTCCTTCGGCGCCTTGTAGCCGGCCAGCCGCTTCTTCACATGAGCCACCAGGTCGGCCGGCGATGGTGGGGCCGAAGTGTCCACGCTCACCACTGCGGCGACTGCCTGCCCCCACACCGGATCCGGAATTCCGACGACCAGGGCGTCGGTGACTGCGGGATGATCGAGCAGGACGGCCTCCACCTCCTCGGTGTAGATCTTTTCCCCACCGGAGTTGATACACAACGAGTTTCGACCGACGAGGTGAATCCGGCCGTCGACGTCGACGGTGGCGTGGTCACCCGGCAGCGCCATACGCCGTCCGCCGATCTCGACGAACGTAGCGGCTGACTTGTCGGGATCTTTGTAATAACCCTGCGGGACGCGTCCCGAGACGGCGAGGCGTCCGATGACTCCGGATCCGGGAGAAATGGGTTGGTCGGCGGCGTCGAGCACCATCACATCGGGTCCGATGGAAAACGCAGCAGTGGCCGGAATGTCGCTCTTCGTCGCTACCGACCAGCCCATGCCGAATCCTTCGGATGAGGAGAATCCGTCGAGGATGGTTGCCTGCGGCCAGTACTCAAGCAGATCCCGCTTGCATGCCTCGCTGAGGATCCCTCCCGAGGAGAGGATGTTTCGCACACTTGAGGTGTCCCACCGATCGGGTTCGCGACTCGCGGCGTCGAGGATGCGGCGCGCAAAGACCTCGCCCGTGATCGCGAGGCTCGAGACGCTGTGCTTCTCGATCTCACTCAGCAGCTCGGCCGCGTCGAAATTGTGCCCGTTCAATGAGACGACGCAACCACCTTGGTGCATGGTGATGAATGCGCCGAACAGGCCGGTGCCGTGCATCATCGGGCAGGCTGAAATGTGAACCCGCCCTGGGCTCGTCAGCCGCGACGGGATGGCGGCGACGCCCTCCTCGAGCGGATATGAAACTCCGCCGACGTCGTTAACCTGCTCTAGAAAGTCGATGCTGCGCCACATCACTCCTTTGGGCATGCCGGTCGTGCCGCCGGTGTAGAGGAGAAACAGGTCCTCGCTGCTGCGTCCCCATGGCGAACGGACCGCTGAGCGTTGGCCGCAGCCGCCCGCGGCCGCTTCGTACGGAAGGGCCCAGTGCGGGCATCGCAATGTTCCGTCGTCGACATGGATCCACTGGCGCACGCTGCTCGCTCTGGCGCGCAATTCGTCGACACGCTCGGTAAACGAAGCGTGAAAGACGACGCAGCTGACATCGGCGTTCTCCCACAAGTACAGCAGTTCGTCCCCGCCGTAGCGATAGTTGGTGTTGACGGCCGGTATCCCGACCTTGAGCGCGGCGTGGGCGACTTCCAGGTACTCGGGCCCGTTCCGCAAATATTGCGCTACCCGATCCCGGGGGCTCGCGCGCTTATCCAGCAGGGCGGCAGCGACCCCGTTCGCGCGGCGATCGAACTCGGACCACGTGAACATCCGTTCGCCCTGGATCTGAGCGGGGGCATCCGGCACCACCTCGGCGACCTTCTCCCACACGTCGGCCAGGTTCCAGTCCAGCCTGGTGGCCAATCACTACCTCCTCGCTCGGGCTGATACGAGGGGCTACTCGGCGCCCTTCAATTCCTCACCGGTGCCGTCATAGATCCTCAATCTTGGCGCCTCATCCGGCTGCTGCTGGATTTCTGGCCGCTATCGGGCAATGTTGGCTCTCACCCATTTACGCTGCCAGCGCGCGGAATCGGTAAACCTCCCCTGCCAGTCTCTACAGCGCCCAAGCGCTGTACCCAACCCTGCAGTTGGTTACACGCACATCCTGAACCATGAGAGCCGCCGATGCAACTATTAGCCTGTCACGCGCACCGGGCAGCCGCAGAACCGCCGCAGCCGCGTGCGGATACGTGTCTGCGTTCAGCTGAGGTAGACAGATTGCAGCTGTTGGAATGCGGCCAGCCCTTCGGGCCCGAGCTCGCGTCCGATTCCGCTGTCTTTGATACCGCCGAAGGGGCTGCAGTAGTCGATGTCGTAGAAGTTCACGCCGATCGTCCCGGTACGTATCCGGGATGCGACAGCACGCGCTCGCTCCGGATCGGCGCTCCACACACTGCCGCCGAGGCCGTACCGGGAGTCGTTGGCGATGCGAATCGCATCTTCCTCATTGTCGTAAGGGATAACCGTGAGCACCGGACCGAAGATTTCTTCACGGGCGATGGTCGCATCGTTGGACACGTCGGAAAAAATCGTTGCCGACACGTACCACCCCTTGTCCAGATCCGGTGGCCTTCCCCCGCCCAGAACAAGGCGCCCCTCCTTGCGGCCGAGAGCGATGTACCGCTCGACACGGTCACGCTGCCGGCTGCTGACCAGCGGCCCCAGCATCGTGTGCAAGTCGAACGGATCTCCCATCGGCAGCGCCGAAGCGAAGGCGGTGAGCGCATCGACGACCTCGTCGTAGCGACTTCGTGGCGCCAGCACCCTGGTACCGAGCATGCATGTCTGGCCGCTGTTGACCAGCGTGCAGGGAAACAGCCCCTGAACTGTGGACGCGAGGTCGGCGTCGTCCAGGATCACGGTCGCCGACTTACCGCCCAATTCCAAAGTCACAGGCCGCAACAGCCGGCCGCATACCTCACCGATCGACCGACCAGCGCGCGTTGACCCGGTAAAGGCCACCTTGTCGACGTCCGGGTGTTGCACAAGATAGGCACCAACGGCGGGCCCACCGGTGACCAGATTGATGACGCCAGGCGGGATTCCAGCCTCAGCTGCCGCGTCGGCAATCAGCCACGCGTCCAGCACCGTTTCGGGCGCCGGCTTGAGGACGCAGCTGTTCCCTGCGGCCAGGGCAGGTGCGAGTTTGAAAAAGGTGACGCTCTGGGGAAAGTTCCACGGCACGATCGCCGCCACGACACCTACCGGTACCCGGCGTACAACCGTTGTCCCGCCGCTCATCGACACCCGCTCCTCTTCGAGCCGGACACTGCGCGCCAGCGTGGCGTAGTAGCGCAGCAACTTGGGAGGTGCGACCACCTCGGAAAGGTTCGCGATCGTGGTTGGCATACCGTTCTGCAGCGTCACAAGCCGACCCAGTTCGTCACCGCGCTGCTGCATTACGTCAGCGAATTGCTCCAGGGTCGCAGCGCGTTTGGAGGAATCCCAGTGCGCCCACCCGTCGGGATCGTCGACGGCCGATCGTGCCGCCAGGACCGCAGCGTCGACATCCTCCGGTGTCGCCTCGGGTGCGGTGCCGACAACCTCTTCCGTTGAGGCGCACACGATATCGAAGTGTTTGTCGGTCCGCGAAGGCACCCATTTGCCACCGATGAACAGGCTGCTGCCTAACCGATCCATCTCGATACTCTCCCTGGTTGTTGGTGGCGATTCATTGCCGCGCTCGATCGTAGGCCCGACCCAGCACGGTTGCCAGCCACAAAGTTGACAACCGAGCTCGGTGCCGGTTGCTTTCCCCGGATGGGCGGGGCAGCGCACCGGCTAGTGGCGGCCTTACCTGTTGCGACCAGGTCGCCCGTGCTGGTAGTTTCCCCCTTACCCAACCAATGAGTTGGCTAAGGAAAATATGCAAGACACCGTGACAGGCCCGGCGCCGGGCCAATTTCGAGAATTAGCGGAGCTTGAGGCGCTGAGGCAGCTGAAGGCGCGCTATTTCTACTACATCGATACGAAGCAATGGGACTTGTGGCTGGGGTTATTCACCGTCGACGCAACGCTGGCCTGGGACAGCGCGGTGTCGACGGGCGGGCGTGACGGCGACACGAGAAGCTTCACCGGGCTGGATGCCATCAAGGAGAATGTGGTGCGGGGCATCCTGAACCCGACGACATCTGTGCATCAGGGGCATACGCCGGTACTGGAGATCATCTCGGACACTGAGGCGCGAGGTATTTGGCCGATGGAGGACATCGTCGTCGCGACCCACCTTCACCGCCTGATCCATGGGTGGGGGCATTACCACGAAACATACCGAAAGGTCGACGGTGCCTGGAAGATCGCGTCGTCGCACTTGACCCGGCTACTGCTCCAGGACACCGGATTGTGACACCGCAGAATGCACGCTCACCAGACTGTGCGGGCAATCGCGCGAAATGTGAAGTAGTGGACGACCGAACTTGCTGTCCCGGGAGAGGGCATCGTGAACGCAACCACAACTAATGTCTCCATCGATCTCTGGAGCTCCGCGTCGTTTGCCAACGGCCATCCAGTGCATCAGTATCACTGGTTGCAAGAGAACGCACCGGTGTACTGGCATGATGAGCCCGGCGGTGCGGGGTTCTGGGCGGTCACAACTGCTGGCTTGGTCAAGGAAGCCAGCGTCCGCCCGCAGATTTTCAGTAATCGATTCGGAATGACGATGTATGACGTCAGCGAAACCGAACTTTCAGCGATCCAGCACATGATGATGTTCATGGATCCGCCGAGGCATACGCAGTACCGCAAGCTGGTCAGCAGCGAGTTCACCCCCCGCAGCGCCGCCCGCTGGGCCTCGCTGATCGACCGGCTGGCCGACGAGATCATCGATCAAGTCTGCGAAGCCGGTGAATGCGAGCTGATGAGCCAAGTCGCCGGGTTGCTCCCGTCGTATCTGGTTGCCGAACTGCTCGGTGTCCCACGTCGAGACGGTATCCGGCTATACGAACTGACGGAGGTCATGCACTCGGCACAGGATGCGGTCAGCGATGAGCAGCGCGCCGCGGCTCGCGAGGAAATGCTCCAGTTCGGAACCGATCTGCGCGCGAGGAAAGTCCGGCAGCCCGATGAATCTCTTGCCAGCCGTTTGGTGCACGCGGAAGTCGACGGTCACCGGCTCGATGACCTGGATTTCAACTTGTTCATCCTGCTGCTCGTCAACGCCGGCGGTGACACGGTACGGAACCTGGTGGGCGGTGCGATGTTAACGCTGTTCGAGCATCCCGACGCCAAATCGCGACTGATCGCTGACATCGCAGGTTTGATGCCCCGGGCCGTCGAAGAGTTTCTGCGCTACCAAAGCCCGGTGGTCTTCATGCGCAGGACGGCATTGCAGGACACTCGGCTGGGTGCGGTCAACATCGCCGCAGGCGAAAAGGTTCTTCTATACTTCGGGGCCGCAAACAGGGATCCTGCGGTTTTCGCCGATCCCGACGATTTCATCGTGGACCGGCATCCCAATCCTCACATGGGATTCGGCGCGGGGGGACCGCACTTCTGTCTGGGAGCACATTTCGCCAGGCTCGAGATCTCGGCGATGATGAGCCGCCTGCTTACCCGATTACCGAACTTGGAGCTGGTCGGCGAACCGACTTGGTTGGCGTCGAACTTCATCTCGGGCCCTACCGAGGTCAACTTGAGATTCACGCCGTCACTAAAGGGCGTCCGCTACTGATCCAGTCGGGGCGGCCTTGCAGGAGAGAGAACGGTCTTGGCAATTAACGAAATACGAGCAGCTGCTGAAGAAGCACCGCGACACCGGCTTGCAACATGAGGGGGCGCTGGGCGTGACGCCGGGACCGTTGGCGGGATTGCGGATCGTGGAACTGGCCGGTATCGGCCCTGGCCCGCACGCGGCGATGCTGCTCGCCGACCTCGGTGCCGACGTCGTGCGCATCGAGCGGCCGTCCTACCGCGAGCAATTGGATTCGCCGGACGCACCACAGCCGATGATGCGTGGTCGCCGCCGCATGCTGGTTGATTTGAAAGATTCGGCTGGCCGAGCGGACGTGTTACGGCTGGTGCAGGTTGCCGATGTGCTGCTCGAGGGCTTCCGGCCCGGAGTCGCCGAACGGCTCGGGCTCGGCCCCGCGGACTGTCATGCCGGCAATCCTCGCCTGGTCTACGCCCGTATGACCGGGTGGGGGCAGGAAGGGCCGCTGGCCCTAAGAGCAGGCCACGACATCAACTACCTTTCGCTGACCGGCGTGCTGCACGCCATCGGGCGAGCGAAGGAGCGTCCCGTGCCACCGCTGAACCTGATCGGTGATTTCGGCGGCGGCTCAATGCTTCTGGTAATCGGCATACTTGCGGCGCTGTGGGAAACACAGCGCTCAGGCTCCGGACAGGTGATCGACGCCGCCATGATCGATGGCGCGTCGCTTCTCGCGCAAATGGTGTGGGGGCTTCTGCCGCTGGGCCAATGGAAGGATGAGCGTGAGTCGAACCTGCTTGACGGTTATGCACCGTTCTACGACACCTACGAGTGCGCCGATGGCGGCTTTGTGGCGGTGGGAGCCATCGAACCGCAGTTCTACCGAGCGCTCATCGACGGACTGGGTATAGATGCTGCGACTCTTCCCGATCAATTGGATCGACAACACTGGCCCGAGACAAAAGCGAGATTTGCCAACGTCTTTGCGTCTCGCCCGCGCGAGCATTGGGAGAGGTTGTTCGCCGGCACCGATGCTTGTGTGACGCCGGTGCTCTCGTTCGGGGAGGTATGCAACCATCCTCACATCGCTGCCCGCGAAACAGTGGCAAAGCGGACCGGGGTCGTTCAGGCCATGCCCGCGCCACGGTTTTCGCGCACTCGGACTGAGCTGCCCGAACTCGATGGTAAATGGTGCGATCTGGATCAAATTCTGGCCGGTTGGGAAGAGGATCATGGCTGATGTCGAACTGACCGTCGACGCCGATGTGTGCGAGGCCAATGCCGTATGTGTTGGCATAGCACCCGAGTTGTTCGCTCTTGACGACGAAGATGCGTTGCAGATACTCGAGGTCCGGCCGCAGCACGACATGCTCGAGCGTGCCCGGCAGGCAGTGGACAGCTGCCCCAAACGGGCGTTGCGGTTGAGGCAGTCGCCGCCTTAACGGTGGGGCGGGAAGTGGCCGGTCTGCGTTGACGCCACCTGGTGGTGATGCTACGTTCGCGCTATACCCAACTAGCCAGTTGGGATAAGCTCGTGGGTCTGTGGGGTAGTACGATGCCAGACACCGAGGTGTCACAGAGGAGTCGGGGTCGATTTGTCGGCCGCAGCGCCATTGTCACCGGCGGGGCTTCCGGCCTGGGGTTGGCGTGTGCCCGACTTCTGATTGCAGAAGGAGCATGGGTTACGGTCTGCGGCCGCGACGAGACGAAGCTGAAAAGCGCAGCCACGCAACTTGGTGATCGAGCCAACGGGGTTGTCTGCGACGTGTCCGACGAGGCGGCGGTGATCCGGGCCGTGGCTGCGGCGTCTGAGCGAACTGGACGCCTCGACCTTGCGGTAGTCAATGCCGGCTTCGGCTCCGGCGGACCCATTTTGAGTGCTGACAAAGCCAGCTGGGATGCCGTCCTCGCCACCAACCTGACTGGGTCGTTTTTGACCATCAAGCATGCGGGTCGAGCCATCGCCGAGGCCGGGGGCGGTTCGATCGTCGCGATGTCATCCATCGCCGGGGTGTTGACTCATCGATTCATGGTGTCTTACAACGCTTCTAAAGCCGGCCTGGAAATGCTCGTGCGCACCGCCGCTGACGAACTGGGCGTGTTGCGCGTCCGTGTCAATGCCGTGCGCCCGGGACTAGTGCCAACGGAAGCGTCAACGGAGCTGGTGCAGACACCTTCCGTGCGCCAGGATTATCTGGACAAGATGCCGCTGGCGCGGACCGGCACTCCCGAAGATGTCGCCGCGGCTGTCGCATTCCTGCTGTCGGACGAATCTGCCTGGATCACCGGCGCCATCCTCGATGTGGACGGCGGCCATCACCTGCGTGGTGGCCCGAATATCGATCCGCTCATCGAAAAGGCGACCAGCCCGGAGTTCGTGGCATCCGCCGGATTCCGCCCAACACGCTAGCTCTTCAGAAGACGGAGACGTCAATGCCTCGTGACACGAAGACACTTGCCGCAGGAGTGGAGGCGTTTCTGGGTCGACCGGGCGCGGTCACGACTGTCGACACGTTGGCCGCGGGACACTCGAATGAAACCTACCGGCTCGGCGGCATCGACATGATCCTGCGAACTCCGCCGGAGGGCCCGGGCCTGCTGCCGCCCTACGACATGAAGCGACAACACGACGTGCTCGCGGACATCCGGCAAGCTGCACCCGACGTGCCGGTGCCCCGCGTCTACGGCGTGTGCACCGACGAGAAATTCATCGGAGCACCCTTCTATCTGTGCTCGGCGATGCGTGGCGAATCGTTCGAGTACGAAGCACCCGCCTGGCTCGCCGAGTGCACCCCTGAATTCCGCCACCGGCTGTGCGAACAATGGATTACGGCGATCGCGACGGTGAACCGGACGCCACCGCAGCCCAGCCTGGGCCGCCCACTAACGCCGGAAGCGGTCTACGGGGAGTGGCGCAAACGTGCGCAACGGAACTCCACAAAATCGAAACAACACGCGGCTCAAGGGTTAGCGATCGCAACGGTCTTCGACACTCTGTCAGATCTTGGCTTCGTCCGCAGCGGCGAACCTGCCGTGGTGCATGGTGATCCCAAGATCGGGAATACGCTCTGGCACGGCGGCAAGCTCACCGCGCTCCTGGATTGGGAGATGGCACACAACGGTGAACCGCTGTATGACCTCGGCTACGTACTCGGGTGGTTCCCGGGAGATATCGATGTTCGCGACATACCATTGCCCAGCTACGACTACTTCGCGCTGCCTGGCATGTTTTCGCGCGGGGAAACCATCAAAACCTGGGAAAAGGTCAGCGGTCGGAGCGCTCGTGGCGTTGAGGTCTACGAGGTAGCCGCGATCGCAAAGCTCGCCGGCATCCTCCACCAGGGGGCTATCGCCTACGAGACCGGCGCATTACCCGATGAGCGCATGGCGCAGTGGGGAGCGGTAATTGACATCCTGCTCAAACGGGCCTACGACTTGCTCGCCCTCTTACCAGTTAAGGAATGACCGCAGGCCATGCGATTAAGGAACCGGCATGCTTGTCCCACTTGATGATTACTTCATTCACCAGAGTACTGACAGCATTGCGATTCCGGGTGGCGGGAGGCCCGAATGGCAGGAACGTAACTATTTCAACGTGCACTCAACCAATGGCGATGTGCTGTTGGTGTGCGGTATGGGCACCACACCGAACACCGATTTGGCCAGCGCATACGTGATCTCGGCGGTGCCGGGAATCAACGGCGGTCAGACGGACTGGCGCGGGGTACGACCCATCAGTGGCGATCGCGCCCGAATGGACATCGGTGAATTCACCTTCGAGATCGTAGAGCCGATGAAGCAATGGCGAATAACCATGATGCCCAACGGGTCCGGACTGGAGATGGACCTTTCCTGGACGGCCCGACACCGGCCGTGGGAGTTCGATCGCATCTCGGCGGCAAAGCCCGACGGGGAGGCAATACACGATTTCGCTCATCTGCACCAGTCGGGCACTTACCGCGGCTGGATGAAGATCGACGGAAATCGCTACGAGGCAGACGGCTGGTACGGTGTGCGCGACCGAACCTGGGGTATCCGCGAAGGACTCGACTTCTGGATCTGGTCGTGTGTCCAGTTTCCGGACCGGAGCCTTAGCTTGTATCACTTCGAGGACGCGGCCGGACAGATCCAGTACTCCAGCGGCGGATTCTGCTATCCCGATCGAGTTGGGCCGGGCGTTCAGATCGTGGATCACGACTTCGAGCTGGCCGAGGGCGAGCGGGTGCCCAGCCGCGGCACTGTCCAGCTCCAAACAGTTGATGGGAAGAATGAGGCTCTCGAGTTCCGCGCCCTGGGCCCGCTGGTGAGCTACATGGCACCCGAGCCAGTGGATCTATCCAACCCCTACGCATCGGCGCTCGGCCGACCAGAGGCCGGCTGGGAACACTGGCCCAACAAGGAATATGCAGATGCGGCGCGGCGCCATGGCACGATCCATGACTCATTGTGCGAATTCCGGCTGGGTAACGAAACCGGTTACGGCGTTTTCGAATTGGTAGCGCTGCAGTATCAACGCTACGGGTGGACAACCCCCTTTGAGTTCTCGGCATCGATCGAAGCGGGCAAGGGTGGCAAGCAGCGACGTGGCTGAACGTTCAGTCGACCTTGCCGACCTGTTCGATGCGGTCGCTGTGAGGCCATCATGATCCAGCGGGGACGCGTCGCGGTGATTACCGGCGCGAGTCGCGGCCTGGGTCGCGCCGTTGCGCTTCGGTTCGCAAACGAGGGTGCTGATGTGGCGTTATTGGCGAGGTCTCGTGAGGCGCTCGACGCGGTGGCCGATGAGGCTCGTGCCTGCGGGGTACGAGTTGCGGCAATATCCACCGACGTGACCGCACCGGACTCCGTGCTGGAGGCCCACGACGAGGTCAGACGATTGTTCGGCCGGGTAGACATCGTCGTGAACAACGCCGGAAGTCTGCTTTACAAGACGTTCATCCCGCTGCCCGGAATCGAGGACTCCTTCCCGGGCTTCGATACCGCGATCAGCGAAGAAGAGTGGGCAGCACTACATGAAACCCATCTCGGAGGTGCAGTGCGCGTCCTGCGCGCATTCGGCGGCACCTTGGTCGACCAACGATATGGGCGGGTGGTCAACGTCGTCTCCAACGTGGTCCGGCGCACAGTCCCGTTCACCTCCTGCTATGACACGGCGAAGGGAGCCCTCGTGCAGCTGACTCGCTCACTGGCGCGCGAATGGGCGCGCTACGGCATCACTGTGAACGCGATTGCGGCCGGCCACTTTCGGACTGCGATGACACAGGCACAATTCGAAGACGAGGACTCCTACCGCCGGATGGTCGCACGTATACCCGCGGGTCGCCACGGCACAGAGTCAGAGTTTGCGGCCCTGGCGGCTTATCTCTGCGGCGAGGAGAGTGGATACCTCACTGGTGAGGTCATCGCCATCGACGGTGGTGAGACGTTGTGATTCCGGTGCACAACTCAACGACGCTTCGGCACCGACTTTTTGGAATCAGACCGACGACGGCGGAGCAGAGATGACCAACCACAGCGTAAATCTCGCAGACCTCTTCGAGGTGATCGTTGACGTCGTTCCTCAGCGAACTGCGGTGGCTCTCTCGGACGGATTTAGCTACACCTACCAGCAGATGGACGACCGCGGTAACCGCTGCGCCCATATGCTGGCGGGTCTCGGAGTCGAACGAGGCGACCGGGTGGCAGTCGTGGCGCACAACCGTATCGAGTGGCTCGACGTCTTCCTGGGCTGTTTCAAGATCCGCGCACTGGCGGTTAACATCAACTACCGCTATACCGCCAGTGAAATCACGCACATCATCGCCGATTGCGAACCCAAAGTCGTTGTCGTGGAAGCCGCACTGGCGGAAGTCATACTGACCTGTCTACAAACGGTACGGCAACGTGCACATGTAGTCGTTCTCGACATGGACTCGCCGATGGACAGCCCTGGGTCGGTGAGCTATTCGGCGCTGCTCGCCGATATGGATCCCGCGCGAGTCTCTGTCCGAAGGTCCGGAAACGATGGCTACCTGCTCTACACCGGCGGAACTACCGGGCTGCCCAAAGGGGTTTATTGGAAGCATCACAATTTGTTTCACGGAGCGCTCAATTGGGGCCCGGGTACGGGGCAACTCATTTCAGATGTGGCCGATGGGAAATGGGACCAGCGGCCGGCCACGGCGACGATGGCTGTCGCACCCCTAATGCACGGCAACGGGCAATGGGCAGTTCTACGAGCCTGGGCATCCGCGGGCACTGCGGTTGTGTGGGTAGGGCCGACGTTTGACGCCCCGCGGGTGTGGGACACCGTGCAGCATTTTGGCGTTGAGGTGATGAGCATTGTCGGCGACGCCATGGCGACCCCGTTACTGGCACAGCTGCAACGGAATCCAGCCAGATGGGACCTCTCGTCATTAGTGGCATTCGGATCAGGCGGTGCGGTGTTGTCTCCACATGTCAAGGCAGGCTTGAAACAAGCGTTGCCGCACGTCCAGATTGTCGATGGCTACGGTGGAAGCGAGGCCGGCACGATCGGTACCCGGGCGGGCGCCGACGGTGAGAAGCCTCCCAGGTTCGAGGTTCGCCCGGGCACGGCCATCCTGCGAAGCGACCTCAGCGAAGCGGCTGTCGGAGAGACTGGACTACTTGCGGCCTCAGGCGCCATTGCCAGCGGGTACTGGCGAGATGACAAAAAGACCGCTGAAGTCTTCCGAACAGACGTTGATGGTCGACGGTGGGCAGTGATCGGAGACAATGCCGTCCGCAACGAGGACGGAACAATCACACTCCTTGGCCGGGGGTCGCTAGTTGTCAATACCGGAGGAGAGAAGGTTTTTCCGGATGAGGTGGAATCGGTGCTCAAAGAGCACCCCGCCGTGCTCGACACCATAGTTGTCGGGGTTGACGATCCGTTGCTGGGGGAGCAGGTGGCGGCTGTTATCGCGATTCACCCTGCATGCGCCATGAATCTTGCCGAGCTGCAAGCGCATGCGCGTAAACAACTTGCGGGATACAAGATTCCACGAACTGTGGCGATTGTCGACGAGATCCGACGGTCGCCGGCGGGCAAGGCTGATTACAACTGGGCCCGAGAGGTCGCTAACGCCGTAGGGAGCACATCGTGAAGACGCGGGCAGCGTTACTCACCGGGGTAGGGGAGAAGTGGCTCGTGGATGATGTCGAGCTCGGCAAGCCCGAACCTCACGATGTGATCGTCGAAGTCAGGGCCGCCGGCTTATGTCACTCCGATGAGCACATGGCCACCGGTGACATGGTCATACCCGAAGAGGCGCGCTTGGCAATGGGTTTGCCGTCACAGTTTCCACTCGTTGGCGGACATGAAGGCGCAGGCGTTGTCGTCGAAGTCGGGTCGGCGGTCGAACGGTTCCAAGTCGGTGACCACGTGGCCACCAGCTTCATGCCCGCTTGCGGCACGTGCCCATCGTGCGCGAGTGGACGCCAATATCTTTGCGATTTGGGATTCAGTCTGCTGCAGAAGGCGGACAAGCCCAAACACTTGTGGCGTGGAGAAGGTACGAACGTTTACTCGAACCTTGGCACCTTTGCCGAATACGCTCTCGTACATGAGTTTTCGTTGATCAAAGTTGAGCAACACGTCCCCTTCGAGATCGCTGCCCTGCTGTCGTGTGGTATTCCGACAGGCTGGGGCGCGGCCGTAGTTCGTGCACAAACCCAGCCGGGCGACGTCGTCGCCGTTATTGGCGTAGGTGGCATCGGCATCAACGCGGTCCAGGGCGCAGCCGCAGCTGGTGCACGTGTCGTCATTGCTATCGATCCGATCGGGTTCAAGCAAGAGAAGGCGCGTGAGTTCGGCGCGACGCACACCGCGTCATCGGTCGGCGAGGCACTACCGCTGATCCAGGAGCTGTCTCGGGGCCAGCTGTGCCATCGGGTGATCGTGGCTCCCAGCGTGCTTTACGGCGATATTCTCAGCGAAGCGTTGTCCATCACCGGAAAGGGCTCCACGTGCGTGGCAGTCGGTGTGGCACCGTTCAGCCAAACTCACGTGCCGATGGCCCTTCACGACCTGGTGTTGTGGAACAAGGAATTGAAGGGCACCGTGTTCGGTTCGATGAACCCTCGGATAGCGATTCCGGAGCTGCTCGCGCTCTACGAATCCGGGAAGTTGAAGATCGATGAGCTGATCACCCGCCGCTACTCGCTCGACGAGATCAACAACGGATACGACGACCTTCGTGACGGCAAGATCCTGCGCGGCGTCGTGACTGTTTGATCGACTGCGGCGGCGACACGTGTAGCGACTAATGGCCCTACCCCCGGGGGATAGAGCGAGCGACTGTTCACCCCGCGGGGTGTGGCATCCAGACGCCCCTCTTCGGACATACCCAACCTCTCGGTTGACAACGATGTGAACCTGGGCGAGACTCACTTTGAGGTGCGCCGTTACCGGGCGGCTGGGCGGACGAGCAGTCCGCGGTGTGAGTGGGATAGCAATGACGACCAGCAAAGGCGAATAATGTGATCGCTAACGAGCTCGGCGCCGTCGGAGTGTGGAGCACTGAACTGCACTTCGGAGAGCCTGACGAGGCTGCGGCCACCGCGGCTGAACTCGAAGAGCTGGAATATGCGGCTATTTGGTACCCAGGCGCTTTCGGCGGGCCTGTGTTCGACATGGGTGCGACTCTGCTGGGGGCAACACAACGGATTCCCGTAGCGCTGGGTGTCCTGAATCTGTGGAAACACGCCCCGGCTGAAGTGGTCGCTGGCTTCAGTCGCCTCGACGATGTAGCGCCGGGCCGATTCATCCTGGGTATCGGGTCGAGCCATGCCTCGATGGTCAATACGGAGGAACAGGCCGATCTTTACCGGCGCCCCTTCCGGGCGATGACGAACTACCTGAATGCGCTCGACGAGGCCGGCTCGGCGATTCCGCAGAAGCGCCGGGTCCTTGCCGCCCTTGGTCCGAAGATGCTCAAGACGGCAAAGGAACGAGCCGCAGGCGTTCACCCCTATTTCGTCACTGCGGAGCATACGCGGCGGGCGCGAGAATCGTTGGGCGGCGACGCATTATTGGCTCCCGAGCACGCGGTAGTGCTCGAGCAGCAGGCCACTCGAGCGCGGGAGATCGCCCGGAAATACACGGGCGCCTACCTTGGCTTTCCGAATTATTGTCGAAATCTTCTACGCCTCGGCTGGAAAGAAGAGGACTTCCTGGATGGGGGCAGCGATCAGCTAGTTGATGCATTGGTCGCGTGGGGTAAGCCGGAAGAGATCCGAAAGAAGGTGTACTCGCATCACGAGGCCGGCGCAGATCACGTCTGCATCCAGGTCATCGGCGAAAACTGGGGTCAAATGCCCCCAGAATTCCCGCGCAGGGAATGGCGCGAGCTGGCGGCGGCCCTGGTTGCTTAGGTGCCCACCAACGTGCTTTGGGTCCGGAACTGACCTTTTCATGACGACGAAACGCATGGCCGGCCTGGCATTTTCGAGTGATATGTAACTGAGGAGCGGATGTGAGGACACGCGGCGCGATCATTCGCCAGCCTCCCGCAAAATACGAGGTCGTCGATATGGAGCTCGACGATCCCAGAGCCGGAGAGCTCAGGGTGAAGATGGTTGCCGCTGGGCTCTGCCACTCCGACGAGCACATCGCCAGCGGTGATCTGCCCGTGCAGACCTACCCCTTCGCCGGTGGGCATGAAGGTGCGGGAATCGTCGACTCGGTGGGGCCCAACACGATTGGATTTGCTCCGGGGGACAAGGTCGTCTTCTGCTTCATACCCGCGTGCGGCCGATGCACGTGGTGTGCGACCGGTCGCCAAAACCTTTGCGACCTGGGGGCTGCACTGCTTTCGGGGGCTCGCTGGACCGATGGTTCTTATCGCCTGCACCTCGACGACGGCACACCCGTAGCGCAGATGTGTGGCATCTCGACTTTCTCCGAGTACACGACCGTGGCGATCGAATCGGCGGTCAAGGTCCCCGCCCACACGCCGCTGGAGACGGCGTGTTTGCTCGGGTGCGGGGTCGGCACCGGATGGGGAGCCTCTGTCAATACCGCCAGAGTCCGGCCGGGCGACACAGTGATCGTGATGGGCATCGGCGGCATCGGGGCGAACGCGGTGCAGGGTGCGGCACACGCCGGAGCCACCAACATCATCGCGGTGGACCCGGTTGCGTTCAAGCGGGACACCGCCGAAGCACTGGGTGCCACACACGCGGTCAGTGATATGCAGCAGGCGACCACGCTCGCGCAAAGCTACACCAATGGACAGGGTGCTGCAGCAACAATCATCACCGTAGGTCTGGTCGAAGGTGAGCACATTTCGCAGGCGTTCTCTTCGGTCCGCAAGGACGGAGTCGTCGTAGTGGTGGGTCTAAGCAGGGCCAGCGACGTTGGCGCACCGATACCGCTCACCGAACTCACGCTGTCGCAAAAGAAAGTCGTCGGCTCGTTGTACGGTCAGTCGAGTCCGAATGCCGACATCCCGATGTTGCTCGACCTTTACAACGCCGGGCATCTCAAACTGGACGAGCTCGTGACGACCCGATACGGATTGGACGATATCGCGCGAGGCTACGAAGACATGCACGCCGGCAAGAACATCCGCGGCGTACTCGTCTTCTGACGCCGACCGTGTTCTCGTAGCGCCAGGGCCGGAGCACCGGCGCTGCACGCAGAGTTGGTGACCCAGTCGAGCTCGACGACGAAAGGACGTCCCAAAGTGGGTTTGCTGGAAGGGAAGGTTGCGCTGATCACCGGCGGCTCGCGCGGCCAGGGCCGGGCTCATGCCATCACCTGCGCGCGGGAGGACGCCGACGTCGTCATCGTCGACGTCACAAAGCCCGTCGCCGATGTGCCCTACGAACTGGCGACGGCGGACGATCACGCCGAAACGATCCGCCACGTGGAAGCATCGGGCAGACGCGGCATCGCCATCGAGGCGGACGTGCGCGACCAAGCCGCGCTTGACAAGGCGGTCTGCCGCGGCATCGCAGAGTTCGGCAAGATCGACATTCTCATTGCCAATGCAGGGATTTGGACGCTGGGCTACTTCTGGGAGCTGACCGAACAGCAGTGGGAGGAGATGATCGGAATCAACCTGACCGGCGTGTGGAAAGCGGCGAAAGCCGTCGCGCCGCACATGATCGAACGCACGAGTGGCTCGATCGTGATCATTTCATCGGCTAACGGGCTCGAACCCGGCGTCCGGTTCGGGCACTATGTGTCCGCCAAGCACGGCGTGATCGGCCTGATGAAGAACATCGCACTGGAACTTGCGCCATTCGGTGTGCGGTGCAATGCGATCAGCCCCGGCGCGATCAGAACCCCGATGACCGACCACCAGATGGCATGGGACATGCTCGCCGGTCACGAGGGCGCCACCGAGGAGGACATGATCGAAGGCGGCTACCGCTATGGCGCGTTGCGTGGCCGCACCTTCCTTGACCCGCAGACCATCGCAGACACTGCGCTGTACCTCAACAGTGACCTGGCCGCAAACGTCACAGGCGTGACGATCCCGGTGGACGCGGGCCACCTACTGCTGGCCGGTGTCAATTCCGATCCCATTAAGGGATAACCGAAATGCGCGGCGGATGCCCCAGATAAGCAAGATGCGGGCGCGGACACCAACACCCGTGTCGGGGTGTCCTGCCGCTCTAGCGTTACAGCATGCCAGGTATCACGACGCGCGATCCCGGACGGCCCTTTTAGGCTTCACACCAGCCGCATTCGCAGCTTTGCGGCGACCGCGCTCCTTGGGTCCGGGAATCAGCTGGCTGCCGTCGGGCTGAGTGGGTGACGGTCCGTCGCCCTCAACCCTCGCGCGCGAGCGCCGGGCCGGGATCGCATTGCTGCTTTGCTCTAAACGGACGTCCCCAGCTGTGACACCGGGGGCGAGGATGCCGCTCATCACGAAATCGGTGATCTGATCAATGATGTGCTCGTCGGTGCCGCCCGCCGGTGTGCGATACCACATTGGGATGTATGCGAGGATGCCGATAATGGAGTAGAGGATTACCGTAGGGTCGAGCTGCCTGAACTCGCGGGTGCGAGCCCCTTCTGCCAGAAGGGATTTCACAAACTCCTCATAGCGGTAGATTCCCTGGCGGATCGACTGCGCCTGCTCACGGGGAAGATGATCGTCGATCCAGTGCATCTCCTGAAAAAAGACGACCAGTTCGTCATGCTTGGTCGCGACGTGTGCGATTTGGGCGCGGACGAATGACCGCATCCGATCAGCACCGCTGCCGGTCAGCGGAACCTGCGCCAGCAAATTAAGGGTGGCCTCGATCTGTTCGGAGAGCAGCTCATTGAGCAGCGCGCTCTTTGAAGGATAGTAGTGGTAGAGCGTTCCCTTGTTGAGACCGACTTCATCTGCGATCTGGTCCATTGTCGCCGACAAATATCCGTGCTCACGGAAGATCCGCGCCGCAGTCTCGCGGACTTCGGCGCGTCGTGACGGCCTAGGCATGGCTCACCCGGTTCACAAGTCGCATTACGTCGAAATTGTAGCCTACTCATGCTCGGCAATCAGATATGACGTCGCCGCCGGCGGGTGCTGACAGCGCCATCAGCCCAGCTCAGCGCCGCTGCCGCCGCATTCCGGCAGGCGCCGGCGGAAGCCAAACCATCGGGTGGTTATACGTGCATACAGCTAAACGCGAGTGGCGTCACTTCCCAAGTTTGAACGCCCGGGGAGGCCTTTAACCAACCGAGGATTTGGTTTAAGGTGAGCGCGTGGATGCGACCCGCCGGATCAAGCCCGCGGCAGGCGACCAATGAAGTTGCAGCAGATGCTCGGGTCCGAGCTCGGAACGTGGCTCAGCAAGGCACTTCCGGAGTCCCGGCCCCCGTGGAGCTGCGAGCGGATCGCGGGCGGCTACAGCATGCTGACCTACCGGCTCACCGATACCGCAGGTCAATGCTGGGTGCTGCGATTCCCGCCGGCAGGCAATAGCTCCGGTCGCGCGCACGACACCGACCGCGAAGCGCGAATGATGAACGCGCTTCACAACAGCGCGGTGCCGGTCCCGACGGTACGGATCGTTGGTACTGCCGAAGACCCGCTCGGCGTGCCCTGTCACGTCACCGATTTCGTTCCCGGTCATGTGCTCGGCGACGCTGACAGCGCGGCCCGGTGCTTGTCGCCTGAGGCGATCCGCGACGCATCGGTCAATATCGTCACAGCGCTGGTCGAGCTGCATGCTGTCGACCCAGACGAGGTGGGACTGGCCGACTTCGCTCCGCGCGCCAACTACCTGGAACGGCAGCTGCGCCGTTGGCAATCGGTCCTCGACGCTGCTGCTGCGCCCGAAGTCGCCTCTCTGGCAGCCGATCTCACTGATATTGCTGAGTGGTTGGAAGCCGGCATCCCTTCCGAGGCGGCGCCCCGGATCGTTCACGGGGATTACCGCCTGGGAAACGCCATCGTCGACGACAACGGTGGGATACGTGCTCTGCTCGATTGGGAGCTGACCACGCTCGGCGATCCATTGGCCGACCTGGGTCTGCTGGCTGCGTTCTGGGCGCCGCCGCCCCGTGCGATGCTGGGTGTCCGCATGCCGACGACCGCGCCGGGGGCAATCGGCGTCGATGAGGCCCTGGAGCTGTATGCGAAAAAGACCGGAAGCGACGTGGACGATTTCGCCTTTTATCGGGTGTTCTCGGCCTGGCGGTTGGCGTGCACAGCATTTCGGGCCCGGGCTCGCTACGCCTCAGGGGCAATGGATGACAGTGCGGATACCGCTCGGTTCGTCGATGCCTGTACAGCCTGGATCGAGATAGCGCATCAAGCGATGAACGCACGATAGGTCCTGGAAAGCGGAAGGCCACCACGCATGTTCGCCGAAACCATCGATCCGGTCCATGAGTTTCGCCATCCCGCTGATACGGACCCGAGCTTCAACGAGAGTACCTACTACAACTTCGCCAGCGCGCCGTCCGGTGTCGTCGGATGGCTGCGCATCGCGATCCAGCCCAACCAGGCGACGGCACAGGCCACCGCACTGCTATTTCTGCCCGGAGGCGAGGTCGTTTTCGCATACGCTCGCCCCGGAGCCGTGGCAGATGACGCCCTGGCGGTGGGGCCCATCAGCATTGAGATCGAGCAGCCGATGCGCAGGCAACGTCTGCTCTTTGAGGGTTCGGCCTCGGTGCTGAGCGACGGGCGCGCACTGAGTAATCCGGGGGCGGCGTTGCGCAGCGCACCGACCGAACACACAACGATCACACTGTCGGTCACCGGCGCAGGCACGTCGTTCGGGACCACCGGCGAGAGCCGCTCCGATGCCCTCGAGGACACGCTTGCGCTGGGCCACTTCGAACAATTCACCCGGGTGATCGGGGAAATCACCGTCGGTGGCAGGACCTTTGGCGTCGATGGTGGGGGATTGCGTGACCATTCGTGGGGCCCGCGCGATTGGGCCGGACCGCTCTACTACCGGTGGGTGACCGCGGTGATGCAGGACGGATCGGCGCTCATGGCTTTGAAGGTCCAGCGCCGCGACGGCCAGCAGACCGCGCGCGCCGCAGTGTGCAGTGCTGACCATGCCGTCGCGGCCGCCTTGCAGGAGGTGTCAGTCAGCTGGACGGCGGATGGCTTTTGCCGGGAAATCCAGTGTGGCTTGGAGCTCGAGGGCGACCACGTGGAGTTGTGCGGCACCGCCCGGCAGCCAGAGCAATTCGTACCGTTGCGGCACCGGCGAACCGGCCCGGACGGCCGCGAGCAACTTACGCGCATCGGGTACGCGCCCTACGATTTCGTCTGCAGCGACGGCCGGCGCGGCCTGGGCATGGTCGAAGCGCTGGATCAAATGATCGACGGATATCCGGCCGGCATGAACGATTCGCCCGCGCGGTGAAGTGGAACCCAACTAGATAGTTGACTACCTCTGGGGGCTGGAAATAGCCTGATGCAGACCACTGCTGCAGGAGGAGCGTGTGCGAGCTCTAACCGTCACCCAGGCTCTTAGCGACCGCCTGAACCGTGTGCCCGACGAGGCGTTCTTGCACTGCGGCGCGCTTAGCGACGGCTGGATGACACTTGCCGAACTCGACGCTCGCTCCAGCCGCCTCGCCGGAGGGCTGGCCGCCCTCGGTGTGCATCCGGGCGACCGGGTGGCGGTCTTGGCTCCCAATCGGGTCGAGATGATCGACACATTGTTTGCGATGGCCAAGTTGGGCTCGGTGCAGGTGCCGCTGAACTATTGGCTCAAGGGCGATTTGGTTCACTACCAGCTCCAGCATTGCGGCGCGCGTGTACTCATTACGGATAGCTGCGGGCTAGCGATTGCTGCACCAGTGTTGCCCACCACCGCCGTGGAGCAGGTGGTCCTGTTGGACGCCGGGACCCGCTCCGACGGTGTGATGTTTGAGGATCTGCTGCAGGCCGCTCCGATTCAGCCGGTCGCAGCCCAGCCGGGAGACCTGCTATCCATCAGCTATACCGCGGGCACCACCGCAGCCCCGAAAGGCTGCATGCTCAGCACCGGCTACTACGCGGCGGTCGGGTACTCCTACGGCGTGCGCGGCTGGGTGATACCCGGCGACCGGATCTACACTTCGTTTCCGCTGTTTCACGCCAGTGGGCAGCTGGTTGCGTTCATGTCGGCATTGGTCAACGACGCCTCGATCGCGGTCGCACCCGAATTCCACGCGTCGACCTTCATGCGCGACGCCGCCGCGTTGGCGGCCACCACGTTGATGGGCGTCGGCGCATCGGCCCACGCCATCCTGGACCGGCCGGACAATCCGGACGACGACCGACACCCGTTCCGCCTGGCGGTCTGGGTGCCACTACCAGCACCGCGACAACTCCAGTTCGAACGGCGTTTTGCCACTCCGGTGATCTCAGAAGGATACGGCCAAACCGAATGCGTACCCATCACCGCCAGCGACGTCCACGGTCAACGTGATCGAACCACTTCCGGAAAACCGGCCCCGCTCATCGACGTCGAGATCATTGACGAGCACGGAGCTAAGGTGCCCACCGGCCAGATAGGGGAAATCACAGTGCGACCACGTGTCCCCCACGCCATGTTCAGCGGGTACTGGAATCAGCCTGCAGAGCCGACCAATTCGGGCGGGCAGGCCTGGCACCGCACCGGCGATGCCGGCAGACAAGACGACAGCGGCTTTATCACCGTGGTTGACCGCATCAGAGACATAATCCGACGCCGCGGGGAGAACGTGTCGTCATTGTATTTGGAAAATACCCTGCGCGAAATGCCCGGTGTGGCCGACGTGGCAGTGTGCGCCGTCCCATCGCCGCTGGGCGAGGACGACATCAAGGCGTGCATCGTCGAAACCCACACCGGCGCACTGAATCCGGCGGCAATCTATGAGTTCTTGCGTGACCGCGTCGCTTACTTCGCGATGCCCCGTTACGTACACGTGCGGGATTGTCTGCCGGTCAACGCGCTGGGACGGGTAATGAAACAGCAACTGCGGGACGAAGGATTACCACCAGGCTGCTGGGATTTCGAATCGCTGCAGCTGACGGTGCCTCGCGACGAGCGACGCGCATCGGCGCGGGGCTAGGGGATGCGATCATGACGGTATTGACCAGAGAACAGCTCGACTTCCTCACCGAGCTGCGCGCATATTTGGACGGACTCGACCCTGAGCTGGTCGAGAAGACGCGGGCGGAGAACATCGAAGACCCGATGCAGCCCCGAGAGCATGGGCGCCGGTTCCTGCGACGGCTCGGCGCCGATGGGTGGCTGGGTGTCTCCTGGCCCCGCGAATACGGCGGGCAAGGCCGCAGTGCCATTGAACATTGGCTGTTCGCCGAGGAGCTCTACAACCGCAGACTCCCCAACGGGTTGCTCACACTCAACAGCATTGGGCCAGTACTAATGCGGATGGGTAACGACCCTCAGAAAGCCGAGTACCTGCCACGCATCATCGCCGGCGAACTCGAATTCGCCATTGGATACAGTGAACCCGACGCTGGCAGCGACCTTGCGGCACTTCGCACCCGGGCCGTGCGCGACGGTTCGGACTATGTGGTCAACGGTCAGAAGATCTGGACCACCGGAGCATCGGTGGCCACTCACCTGTGGCTGGCGGTACGTACCGGCGGGCAGGAGGATCGCCATCACGGCCTTAGTCTGCTGATCACTCCGATGGACGCGCCCGGCATCTCGATCACCCCCATCATCACCCAGGCGGGCGAACGAACCAATGCGGTCTTCCTCGACAACGTTCGGATCCCGCAGAGCCAGCGGGTCGGTGCGGAAAACGACGGGTGGGGCGTCATCACCGCTGCTCTCAACTTCGAGCGGATGTTCTACCACAACGAACCACGTTGGGAATTAAGGCAATTGACCGACTGGGCACGACAGGCCGGATTATTGGATGGCGACACCGCCGAAGCGCACGCCTTGCAGGTGGCGGTTGGTGAGCTGGCCGTGGACGTGGAAGTCTGCCGGCTGTTCGCTTTGCGCGGAGCACGCATCCTCGCCGAGGGCGAGGTGCCCTACGCCGAGGCATCGGTCAACAAGGTGTGGTGGGGGGAGCTGCGACAGCGCATTTGCAACACCGGCCTGGACCTGATCGGCGAGACCGGCACAGTTGCGTTCGGCTGCGAGTATGCACCTGCCCACGGGCATCTCGAGCGCGGGCTGCGGTCCTCACCGGTTTGGCGGTTCGGCGGCGGAACCAACGAGATCCAGCTGGACATCATCGCGACCCGCGGCCTGGGAATGCCCCGATGACCGCAACCATCGACCAAGATCACGCGCTGCTAGCCACCACCGCACGTAGCTATTTCGGCGGCTTCGTCGACAACAACTACCTCAACGAGCAAGAGGACTCGGCTCAAGGATTCGAGACGGCCCGCTGGAAGCAGATGTGTGAGCTCGGCTGGACCGCGATCGGTCTGCCCGGACGGGTGGGGGGCGGCGACGGCGATCTGGCACTCACCGCAATCATCGCCAAAGAGGCTGGGCGAGCGGCGTTTGCTTCGCCACTGCTGCAAACGTTGCGTGCTGCTGCGGTGCTGGACACCCTCAATGGTGACCGGCGTTTCGACGGCGTTCTGCGTCGCATCGCCGAGGGGGCGACGACATCCCTTATTGCACCACCGGATAAGACCATCCGCGCCGCAGCCGACGGCGACAGCTATCTGTTAGGCGGGGAACCCGCAGTCGTCCAGTGGCTGATTGAATCTGAAGTGGCGATCGCCGTGCTTCCCCGCAGCGACCGAAGCGGCTGGCTGTGCGCAGAACTCGACCGCAATCAGATCACCGATCGCGCCGAGTCGGTTCGCAGCACAGACAATGAGCGTGCGACCCGCTTCGACGCCGACGGGTTGGTTGTGTGTCGCGAGCAGGTGTTAGCCGACGATCTTCCCGATCGGCACGCCGCATACGCGCTGGCCCGGGCCGATCTGCTGCGGGCGAGCGTGATGGTCGGCGGCAGCGAGGATGTCCTGGCCCGGACAGCCGACTATGCCAGGCAGCGCAACCAGTTCGGCCAGCCCATCGGGGCGTTTCAAGCGGTACGTCATCACCTGGCGCGCATGGTGATCGCCGTGGATGCCGCCCAACTGGTTTGTGACGAGGCGCTGACCCGGGCAACGCCGGATGCTCACGAGTCGGCGATCGCAGCGGTGGCCTCGTTCGTCGCAGGACGCAGCTATGTCGACGTGGTTCTGACCGCTGCCCAACTTCACGGCGGTGTGGGCACCACCACCGAGCACATACTTCATCACCATTACCGGCGAGCCAAGGCAATGCAGTTGCGTTCAGGCCTGCGCGCCAACCGGTTACGTGACATCACCGCCGCGCTGGTCTGCCGGGGCGAGGGCAGCCTGTGGTGATCGGGGCACGCGAGCCGAGGTGATCAGGTCCGCTCGATGATCGTCGCGGTGCCCATCCCGCCTCCGGTGCACATGCTCACCAGACCGACGCTCAGATCCCGCCGTTCCAGTTCGTCGAGCAATGTGGCCACCAGCATCGGACCGGTTGCCCCGATGGGATGACCGAGCGCAATCGCGCCACCGTTGACGTTGATCCGGTCGTGGTCTACGCCAACGTCGCGCATGAACTTCAACACCACCGCGGCGAACGCCTCATTGACCTCGAAAAGGTCGATGTCGCCGGCTTGCATGCCCGCCCTGTTCAAACACCGCTGGGTTACCGGACCCGGCGCCGTCAGCATGATGACCGGTTCGCTTCCCACCGCAGCGGTGGCGCTCACTCGAGCCCGCGCTGGCCAGCCATGGGCGGCGACCGCTCGTGGACTGGCCAGCAGCACAGCAGCGGCGCCATCGGCGATACCGGACGAATTCCCGGCGTGGTGCACGTGCTCGAGCGCGGTAACGCCGGGATAGGTTGCGCGGCAGTTGTCATCGAAGCTGACCGGGTAACCATCGAGAACCGCCGAGCCCAAAGCGGCGAAGGCCGGTTTGAGCTGTGCGAGCTGCTCCAGGCTAGTCGGGCGGGGTAGCTCTTCATGCTCGAGCATCACTGCCCCGCCCGGGTCGGTGACCGCCATCATCGACTTGATAAAACGATTCTCCGTGGTCGCGATCGATGCCCTGCGTTGTGACTCTGCGGCATAGGTATCGACATCGAGGCGGCTGAAGCCCTCTACGGTCGCGATGAGATCTGCCGAAATACCTTGGGGCACCAGTGGATAGGCATCGCGAAGGCGGCGATTGCCACCGTCGAGGGTAGGCCGACCACCTGGCTGGTAGCGTGACATCATTTCCACACCGGCGGCTACGCACACGTCGGCTTGCTTCGCGCGAATCATCATGGCCGCGAAATTAAGCGCTTGCTGGCCAGAACCGCAGAACCGATTCAACGTAACGCCGGGAACGGTGACCGGCCAGCCCGCGCCGAGGACCGCCAGGCGGCCGATGCAGTCGCCGTGGTCGCCTTCGCCGACTGCGCATCCGGTGATGACATCCTCGATCACCGCCGGGTCGAGGGCCACCCGCTGTTGTAGCTCGGCGAAAACTCCGGCCAATAGTTCCTGGGGGTGCAGGTCCGCCAGCGCCCCACCGGCCTTGCCTTTCCCACGCGGGGTACGAACTACATCGACGATCAGCGCGTCAGTCACCCCGGTATGTTATCCCAACTTAGTAGTTGGCTAAACTGGCATCACTGGACGAGGAGGATCGGCATGGGCGCAGATCGGCTGGCTTTTGACGACCGGGTGGCAATCGTCACCGGAGGCGGCAGCGGTTTGGGCCGAGCCTATGCGCGGCTGCTGGCGGCCCGTGGCGCGCGAGTGGTGGTGAACGACATCGCGGTTTCCGACGGCGGGCAAACACCCGCCGAACGCACCTGCGCAGAGATCGTCGATTCCGGGGGAACTGCGGTGCCGCACAACATGGGTGTCGACAAGGCCGGTGCCGGTATCGCCATGGTCGAGACCGCGCTGAAGACGTGGGGCCGGCTGGACATTTTGGTCAACAATGCCGGGGTCACGAGAGACAGATCGTTTGCGAAGATGACCGCCGACGAATTCGATACAGTGCTGGCCGTCCACCTGGACGGGACCCTGGCGGCCACCCGCGCAGCCTGGGCCCCGATGCGAGATCAGCGGTATGGGCGCGTCGTGCTCACCACGTCGGTAGCCGGTCTGTACGGCAATTTCGGCCAGGCCAACTACGCGTCGGCCAAGGCAGCGTTCATCGGGCTCGGCCGGACGCTGGCGATCGAGGGTGCTCGATCCGGAATACTGGTCAACCTCATCTCACCGGGTGCTGCGACCGCAATGACCGAAAACATCCTGCCGCCGGAGATGAAGGCGACGATGTCACCAGACTTGGTGGCCCCGATGGTGGCATACCTGTGCCATGAATCCTGCACCGTCAGCGGCGAGATATTCGTGGCACGGCAGGGGCATTTCGCGCGCAACCTCATCGTCGAGACAACCGGCTGCGACATCGCGGATCCCACCCCGGAGGCGGTCGCTTTACATCTCGACCAAATCATGGACACTGCATCCTGGACGGTGCCGGAGGCAGCCATTCAGCTCGACAGTGCGACCAAAACCTAGGGTTGCACGTGTCGCTGGCCTCGAGCGTCATCAGGCCGGTGTCCGGCATTCGCTGGTTGACCCCAATACATCACGCTGTTAGTGTCGCTGCCAAGCGTTCCCAACTGAATAGTTGGGAACGCTAACCAAGCGTTTCGCTCGCCAGATGAAAGGAAGGCCGGATGAGCCATCTGCGATTTGGATACTTCATCGCGCCCTACCACCGAGCCGGCACTAATCCTACGCTGGCGCTCCACCGTGATCTTGACTTTGTCGAGCATATTGATCGGCTGGGCTACGACGAGGTCTGGTTTGGCGAGCATCATTCGGCGGGCACCGAAATCATCGGGTCCCCGGAAATCTTCATAGCGGCTGCCGCCAGTCGCGCTCCGCGGATTACGTTTGGCACTGGAGTGGTCTCCGTGTCGTATCACAACCCACTGTGGGTGGCCGACCGGATCGTTCTGCTCGATCACCTCACGCGTGGTCGTTTACTATTCGGGGTCGGGCCCGGGTCATTGCCCACCGATTCAGCGATGATCGGGCTGAACCCCACCCAAACGCGGGAGCTACTCGAAGAAAACCTCGACATCTTGGTCCGGCTACTCGACGGCGATGCGGTGACGGCCACGACGGCCACGCACACACTGGTTGATGCCCGCCTACAGTTGCGGCCATACAACCCCGGCGGGATCCCGATCTCGGTCGCCGCGGTCGCCTCACCCACTGGCGCCCGGTTAGCCGGACGCTACGGCCTTGGGCTGTTGTCTATTGGCGCCACGCTTACTGCGGAAGGTTTCGATGCGCTCGCGCATCACTGGAACATCATGGAGGAGCGGGCGGCAGCCTACGGCACCACGGTGGACCGCAACCAGTGGAGCCTGCTGAGCCCGTTCCATATCGCCGAAACCGAAGAGCAGGCCCGCAAGGAAGTCGCCTACGGCATCGTCGAGTGGTCACGTTATTTCGCCAACATCGTGGCGTTCCCCCAGATGGCGGTCGAAACCGGCAATGTCGACCAAATGATCGCCTTCATCAATGACTCCGGCGTCGGAGTGATCGGTACCCCGGATCAGGCCAGGGGACACGTTGAGCGACTGTTGAAGCAGACCAGCGGATTTGGGTCGCTCCTGCTGATGGGCCATGATTGGGCCGCACCGCAGGCCACGAGACGCTCGGCCGAATTGTTCGCCGAGGAGGTGATCCCGCACTTCCAGGGTCAGGCCAAGCCGACACTGGAAGCCGCAGACAGGGCAGCCGCGGTGCGCGAAGGGTTCAACAAGGCGCAATTCGCCGCTATCGACCACATGACCGCGAAGTACCAGCGGGAGCTGCAGGAGCGGGAATCCTAACGCGCACTGGCCCATAGCGAAATCCGTGGATAGGTGATGGGTATGCCTACAGGCCATACCGTTGACGGCAAGCGTCACATCGGACCGCTGTCGCATTGGCCGGCGAGCGCCGATGAGAAAGCGCTGGGCGAGACGATACCGCAGCTGTTGGCACGGCGCTGCGCCGAACACGGTGATGCCGCGGCGTTCTACTGGCCGCATGGTTCCGGATTGGCACACATGACCTACTCCGAACTGTCCGCGGCGGCCACAACAGTCGGCGCTGCCCTTGCCGGGCTGGCGGAGCCGGGGGAGCGAATCGCGGTTTGGTCACGCAACAGCGTGGAATGGGTGCTGCTGGAATATGGTTGCGCGCTCGCCGGACTGATTGTCACCCCGCTGAATGCGGGATGGACGGATACCGAGGTGTCCTACGCCGTCGAACTCACCGATCCAGCAGCGATCTTCGTGGGATTCGACCATCGGGGAACAAATCTCGTCACTCGCGCCGCGGCCATACCTCACGGTAAGCCCGTGTTCGCACTGGATGATCTGCGTGACTGGGCAGCGCGGACCGCTCAATCCGTGCTGCCAGTCGTTGCGCCTGATGATCCCTTCCTCATTCAATTCACCTCCGGAACGACCGGTCGGGCGAAGGGTGCGGTGCTTACCCAGCGCGCGGTTCTCAATGTGGCCGATCTTCGTAATCGTCATGATGTGATCGGCGACAACGACGTCTGGCTTAACCCGGTCCCCTACCATCACGTCGGCGGGTCATGTTTCGTCATCCTGGGCGGGCTGGTCAGCGCCGGCGCATTCATCGTCCTCGAAAGCTATTCTGCGACACAAACGCTCGCCCTGCTCGAACACCGCGTTGTCACCCGGATCGGTGGAGTTCCCACAATGGTCACCGACGCGTTGGAGCACCTTGGTGACAATCCCCGACGGGCGGGAATCAGATCGGTCTCGCTGGGCGCAGCCATTGTTACCCAACACCTGGTTGATCGGATCAAGGCGACGTTGGCCACCCCGGTCGTCATCACCTACGGACAGTCGGAATGTCCAGCGATCACCTCGACGAACATTGACGACGACTCCGCCACGGTCGCCGGCACCATAGGGCGCCCCGTACCCGGCGCGGACGTGCGGATCGCTGATCCCGAGTCGGGAACCGTGGTGCCGGTGGGGCTGTGCGGGGAGATTCAGGTCCGCTCACGCTGTGTGATGCGGGGCTACTGGGGTATGCCGGAGCAGACCGCGGAAAGTTTTACCGAGGACGGATTTTTGCGTACCGGCGATTTGGGCGCGATGGATGAGCGTGGCTATGTCACGTTCCGGGGACGCGCTCGCGATGTGATCATCCGCGGAGGTGAAAACATATATCCCGCTGAGGTTGAGGGATTGCTCGTTGCGCACCCGGGCGTTGCCGACGCGGTGCTGGTGGGCGTCGACGACGAGCGACTCGGTGAGATCGTGGCGGGCGTGGTGGTCCGTACACCGGGCAGCACGGTGACCGGTGCGCAGCTGGCCGAGTACCTCAACGGATCGGTGGCCCGGTTTAAGATTCCGGCGCTCTGGCGGTTCGTCGCCGAGCTGCCGCTCACATCGTCGGGCAAGGTGAAGCGGTTTGTTATCCGCGACGATACCAACGCGGAGTTTGCCGGTAGGATCGGGTGACACTGCGGCCCAACGGCGTTCGCGCTAGCAGGCCCAACGATGCTTGGTCGCAGCGTCAAACATCAAGGGCTCCGGATGGAATACAACGGTGTGAAACGGCCTGTATCAGCGGCCCCGGAACACCGGGCTGCGGCGCTCGAGGAACGCGGTGATGCCCTCCGCGCAGTCCTCGGTTGCGACGTTGATGGCCACAGCTGCCGCTTCAGCATCGAGCTGCTCGTCAAAGCTGTTGGTCGCTGCCCGGCCGAAAAGCTGCTTTGTCTGGGCCAGCGCGATGGGTGGTCCGTCAGCCAAACGACGTGCGAGCGCATCTGTGTAACTGTGTAATTCGTCGTCGGCGACGACGGCACAAACCAAACCGATGCGTAATGCGGTCTCAGCATCGACAGTGTCGCCCAGCATGGCCAACTGCTTGGCCATCTGCATGCCCACTAGCCTTGGCAACAGCCATGTCCCGCCGAAATCCGGTGATAGACCTCGCTTGACAAACACCTGGCAGAAGGACGCGGTCCGGGTAGCCACCACCAGATCGCAACCGAGCGCGAGATTGGCGCCAGCGCCGGCTGCCACGCCGTGCACAGCCGCAATCGACGGCTTGCTCATCTTGTGCAGGTTGGCGGCGGCAGCATGAATTCGGCGCATCAAGTGCAGCACATGCTCGTCGCGATTGACCTCGCTGAGGTTGGCACCCGCGCAGAACGCTTTGCCCTCCCCGACGATCACCATGGCCCGATCCGATGGTGTGCGGGCGATCTCGTCGAACAATTCGGCGAGGTGGGCGAAATCGTCCGGCGCGAGCGCATTCAAGGTCTCGGGTTTGTCCAGATGCACCCACGCCACACGGTCGTTGCGATCAAGCCACACCGCCATATCCGTCCCTTCGGCCACAGGTCACTTCAGTGCCGGCGATCACGTGCCGTGATGCTGAGCGCATCGCACGAGTGCCAGGCGTCGCTTCGTTAACCGCCTTTTCCAAGTCGATTCACAGTTTCGCGGATCGCCTCGCGGGTTGCCTTCTGGTCGAACAGATTCACCTGGGCGAGATGTTCATGACGCAGCTGATCGGTAAAGTCCCCTGTGGCCGAGGTACGCAGCAGCCGTTTGGTCCATCGCGTCGCGAGCGGAGGCTTGCGCGCGATTTGTTCGGCCAGGTCAAGCGCACGCGCGGTCAACTGGCCTACCGGGACCACTTCGGACACAAGTCCCACGTCGA
Source organism: Mycobacterium branderi (assembly GCF_010728725.1). NCBI lineage: Bacteria > Bacillati > Actinomycetota > Actinomycetes > Mycobacteriales > Mycobacteriaceae > Mycobacterium > Mycobacterium branderi. The sequence goes on along the minus strand of NZ_AP022607.1, from coordinate 784,930 downwards.
GAGCGCGGTCAGCGGGGAGAATCTCGGAGCGCAGTAGCAGATCGGCGGCGACCGAGCTGCCGACGATCCGTGGCAGTAGATAGCTGGCGCCGAGTTCTGGGGCCAGCCCCAGGGAGGTGAAAGCCGTTCCGATGCGGGTATTCTCAGCGGCGATGCGGATATCGTGCAGCAGTGCGATCGCGAAGCCCCCGCCGACCGCGGCCCCATTGACCGCCGCGATTGTCGGCTTGTCCAACGCCCATAGCCGCGACACCACGCGACCGGCGTTGCCGAGATCGTCGACCTGCATCTCGTGGAACGACAGCGGGGCTACTCCCTTGTCCCCACCGATCTTGTTCGACGCCAGAAGCTCTCGGGCCGGCACATCCACTGCTTTCTCCAGGTCGGCGATGTCGGCCCCCACGCAGTAGTTCTTACCCTCGCCCGTGGTCACCACGACATGGACAGAATCGTCACGGCGGGCTTCGTCGAAAACCTCAGCGAGGTCGCGAAGTAACGTACCCCCGATGGCGTTGCCGCGATCCGGACGGTTGAAATGAACCAGCAGCACAGCGCCGAGCCGCTCCGCGACGATATCGGACATGATTCTCCGTTCCCCGGCTCGACTGTCATCGGCGACGGCTTCCCACGATGATACCAACTGTGTGGTTGGCTATCATCGCATCCCGCGGAGGCCGGTCGAATAGGCTGGCCAGAGTCCGACGGAACACGTTGCTGGTCTATCTGGGAAGCATGGACATCCTGCCGCCGCCATAAGCTGACCGACGCGATCAGTAGCCGGCCGCAGCTCTGCGTCGCTTTCGGTGCACATCGGGCGCCAACATCGGCAGCTCACGCAGCCCACACAGGCGATGCGCAGCTAGCAGGGTCGTCTTCGGGCAACGTGAGCAATGCGGTTAAACATTCTAATAAGCTAACTCGGTATATAAATAGATGTTTCCGCGCTCGCCCGGGCGCCGGCGGCGGGATGAGGGTTCGCCGTTTTCCCGCCGGTGGCAATCACGCTAATGCCGCCACACGCCAACTGTTCGTCAGATGACTGTAATTAGTTGTTCGGTTCGTTGTGGGGACAATGGCCGTTATCGAGGTGGCATTCATCGCGCCGGGGGTAAGGCAGATTGCCCTTACGCCCCGTTTACGCCCGCGTCAGTCCGCATAGCCGCAGGTCATCGCACTGGGGTGCGATGACTAGTTGGCGTCAACCGCCGCGGCGGTGCCGACTGACTACGCGGCGCACGGGCCGTTAGATGACGGAGGATGGCTGCGGAATCGGAAAGCCCCGCGATTGTACTGCCGAGTAATACCGCCGGGTACCTGCTTACTTTGTTTACTTCGTTTAGCTATTACTGCAGTAGCCGGCGCCATTGCGATGGCCGTAAAAGCTCAGTCGTATCCCCTCGATCTTGAAAGAGCATATTGGTGATAAAGAGCGTCAGGTAAGAACCGAGAAAATGCCGGGCGGCAAACGCCAGTTGCATATTCTTGGCCACTAGAGCGAAATGGGCTGCCACCGTGCGCAGCGACCGAGCAAACAAGGCAGTCCGCGAGCGCCTGGCATTCGGCCGCCCGAACGCCTACGGGCGGAAACACCTGGCTACAGGCCGCGAACGGACCTGGCAGGCCAGCGCTACCGGCATGCTGGCCAGAGAATTCCGCGCCCGCGGGCTAAGCTGACCGTCCGGATCCGGACACCGGCGAGACTCGGGGCCGCCGATCGACCGTTGCGACATTTAGATCAAATTTGTCGGACTACGCAGCAAATCCAGCCCAGTTTGACAAATGTCAATGACGATGATTGCTCAGAGCTATTTCGCCAAAGTGTTGCCCTCGGCGAAAGCCATCGTGTACCGTCCCGCTGTGTCACGCGCCGCACGGTTGAACGCGGCGTGTTCCTTTTAACGGAACAGGGAGGATTGTCGTTCTAATGGCAGCCCTGAATGGGCCCGGGCGGGTGCGCTAGTGGTCGAGATCAGCACCCCTGGTCCTGCTGCGGCGAAGCCGATACGTGAAGTCGGCAGCTTCTTCGCGTTGTCGCTCGACATCCTGGTGCAGCTGGTGCGTCCGCCGTTCGCCTGGCGGGAGTTCATCAACCAGAGCTGGTTCGTCGCCCGGGTGGCGATCGTCCCGACCCTGTCGGTGTCGATCCCGTTCAACGTGTTCGCCATCTTCATCATCAACATCCTGCTGGTCGAGATCGGCGCCGCCGACTTCTCCGGTGCGGGCGCCGCGCTGGCCTGTGTCGTCTACATCGGCCCGATAACCACGGTGCTGGTGGTCGCCGGTGCCGGCGCCACCGCGATGTGTGCGGACCTCGGCGCCCGCACAATCCGCGAAGAAATCGACGCCATGCGCGTGATGGGGATCAACCCCGTCCAACGACTGCTCGTGCCGAGAGTGGTGGCACTCGGGGCAAACGCGTTGCTGCTCAACACCATTAACACCATCGTCGGTTTGGTGATCAGCTATTTCTTCTCGGTCTACTTCCAACACGTCAACCCCGGTTCCTACGCGTGGAGCCTGCCGCTGCTGGTCGGGCTGTTCGAGACCCTGGTGGCCTATGCCAAGGCGGCGATCTTCGGCCTCGTTGCCGGCCTCATCGCGTGTTACAAGGGAGTGACTGTGGGGGGCGGGCCGCAAGGCGTCGGCAACGCGGTCAACGAGACCGTGGTGTACACGTTCCTGGCGCTCTATGTCATCAACGTGGTATTGACCGCGATCGGCACGAAGGCGGCGATGTGAGTACCGCACCCACTGGACAGCGGCCGCCGAGCAGCGCGCCCGTCGGGCAACGGCTGCCCAGCGCCGCCCCTTCTGCACCGCGGGCGCCGCGGCTGACGAGGAGCGTGCGCGGCTTTGTCGACGGGTGGAACCGGCTCGGCAACCAAACCGCCTTCTACGTCAAGACTTTGGCGCTCACGGGCGAGGCGATCACCCGCTACAGAATCGAGATCATGCGGCTCATCGCCAACATGAGCCTGGGCGTGGGTGCGCTGGCCGCCATCGGCGGCACCGTGGTGATCACCAGTACCTTGATGTTTTCCACCGGTTCGCTGGTGGCCATCCAGCTCTTTCGAACTTTGTCGACCTACGATCTGCAGGCGCTGAGCGGTTTCGCCTCGGCCTACATCACCACTCGTCTTGTCTCACCGCTGATCTCGACCATCGCGCTGGCGGCCACCATCGGCGCCGGAGCCACCGCCCAGCTGGGCGCCATGCGCATCAACGAGGAGATCGACGCACTGGAGGTGATGGGCATCCGAACGATCACCTACCTGGCCTCAACCCGGATGGTGGCCGGGGTGATCGTCGTGGTCCCGCTGTGGTGCCTGTCCACGCTGGCCGGGTACCTGGCGACCCGGCTTCTGGTCATCTTCGCGTTCGGGCAGGCACCGGGCGTCTACGACCACTACTTCTATACCTACCTGCAGCCAATGGATCTGGTGTGGGCGTTGCTTGAAGTCATCGCGATCGGAGTGACGATCATGCTGGTGCACACCTATTACGGCTTCAACGCCGCGGGTGGTCCGGCCGGTGTCGGTGAGGCGGTCGGCCGCGCCGTGCGCGCCTCACTGATTGTGGCCGTCGCGGTGGCGTTGGCATTGGCGTTGGCCCTCTATGGGGTATCCGGCAACTTCCACCTGTCGGGGTAGCGACGATGCCAAAGACGAGAAGGAAACGGCGCGAGGCCGTCCTGCCCCCGGCGCTTTGGACGGTGATTCTTCTCGCGTTCATCATCGGGGCGATCGTGCTGACGATCGGCGCGTTCAACAGAGACTTGCAGCCGTATGCCCGGGTGACCCTCGCGTCCGATCGCGCCGGGCTGATGATGGACCCGGACGCAAAGGTGAAGTTACGCGGCGTGCAGATCGGCCGCGTTTCTTCGATCCAGTCGGGCGATCCGGTCAAGCTCCAGCTCGAGCTGTATCCCGATCAGCTCAAATACATTCCGGCCAACGTCACCGCCCAGATCACCGCCACCACGGCGTTCGGCGCCAAGTACGTCGAACTGATCACTCCCCCCGACCCGAGCCCGAAACGGCTGGCCGCCGGGGCGGTGGTGCGGTCACGCAACGTTTCCACTGAGGTGAACACGGTATTTCAGAACCTGGTTGGGGTGCTCAACAAGATCGATGCACCCAAACTGAACGCGGTGCTTTCGGCGGTTGCCGACGGTTTTCGCGGCAAGGGCGAGCTGATCGGGGAGGCGACCACCGACCTGAACCAGTTCCTGCTGGACGTCAATCCGCGCAGCGAAACCATCCGCGCCGACTACCGAGCCCTGAAGGGCTTCAGTGACACTTACAGCGCTGCCGCGCGCGACATTCTGACGGTGCTGGATGCCGCCAGCACGACGAGCAAGACGATCAGCGATCATGCGCGAGACCTTGATTCGTTGCTGCTGAGCGTCACCGGGTTTTCCCGCAGCGGCATCGACCTGATCGGCCCCACCAAGGACAACCTGGTGCACGGCATCAACGTGCTGGAATCCACCACGCGCTTGCTGATGAAATACAACCCGGAACTGACCTGCACGCTGGTCGGCGGCAAGAACGTCATCGATTTCGGTTTCCTCGACGTCACCGGCGGGGCCAACGGGTATTCGGTGATCCTCGACGTCGCTTTGCTTTTGGGCGACGATGCGTACCGGTATCCGGACAACCTGCCGATCAACGGCGGCAAGGGCGGACCGGGCGGCAAACCGGGCTGCGGATCGTTGCCCGATGTGACCAAGAACTTCCCGCAGCGCTACCTGGTGACCAACAGCGGCTGGGGCACCGGGATGGACGTCCGACCCAACCCCGGCATCGGCTTCCCGGGCTGGGCAGACTTCTTCCCCGTCACCCGCGGAAAGCCGGAAGCGCCGGCCCTTCGCCACCCCTCAGGCCCGGCGCCCGGTCCGGTACCCGGAACGGCCGGCTACCCGGGCCCGGGACCCTACGGTGCACCGGAATACGCCCCCGACGGGACACCGCTCTATCCGGGCCTGCCGCCGGCACCTCCGCCCGGGCAGCCCCGCGAGCCCGGACCGCCGCCTTCCGGGTCGGAGCCGTTCGTGCCGGCAGTGCCGGGGATACAACCGACAGCTCCGCTGCCGCCGCCACCGCCACCGCCGCCACCACCTGGCGTAGCCGGGCCCTGACGGACGGAACCGACCACCAGACGCGGTAAAGAGAGGTTGACATGCGAGAGAGCTTGACGGGGGCCCTGTGGCGCCTCGGCATCTACACCGTCGTGTGTCTAATCGGCATGTTCGCCCTGATCGCGGTGTTCGCTTCATTGCGTTTCGAGAAGACAAAGACTTACAACGCCGTCTTCGCGAATGTGTCCGGGCTGGCGGAGGGAAACTTCGTTCGCATCGCCGGTGTCGAGGTCGGCAAGGTCAAGCACATCGAGATCCAGCCGGATTCCACTGTGCGCGTGGAATTTTCAGCGGCCGATTCGGTGATACTCACCGAGGGAAGCAGAGCCGCTGTGCGTTTCGCCAACCTCACCGGTGACAGATACATGGCGCTGGAAGAAGGAGCCGGCGGAGTCAAGAAACTCGGTCCGGGCGCGACGATTCCGATGAGCCGGACCGAGCCGGCGCTGGACCTCGATGCGCTGGTGGGTGGCTTCCGGCCGTTGTTTCGCGCCCTCGACCCTGATCAGGTCAATAAGCTGACCAGTCAACTGATTACGGCCTTCCAGGGGCAGGGCGGAACCATCGGCTCATTCCTGAATCAGGCTGCGGCCCTGACCAATACCCTGGCCGACCGCGACCAGTTGATCGGGCAGGTCATCACCAATCTGAATACCGTGCTCGGTTCGCTCGGCGGTCAGAGCAAGCAGTTCGCCAAGGCCGTCGACTCGCTGTCTGAACTCGTGGACGGCCTGGAAGCCCGCAAGCAGGACATCAGCAACGGGGTGGCGTACGCGAACGCGGCGTCCGCGTCGGTCGCCGATCTGCTGGCCCAAGCCCGCCCACCGATCAAGAAGGTGGTCCACGAGACCGACCGAACCGCCCAAACCATCGTTGACGACCGCGACTATTTCGACAACTTCCTCAACAGTTGGCCCGATGCCCTGCAAATCATCAACAGACTGGGTTTGTACGGCGACTTTTTCAGTTTCTACATCTGCGATGTCGTGCTCAAGCTCAACGGCAAGGGCGGTCAGCCCGTGTATGTCAAGTTGGTCAGCCAGCCCAGCGGGAGGTGCACGCCACGATGAAAACCTTCTCCGAGCGCAACCCGATTGTCGTGGGCCTCATCGGAATCGGCGTGACGCTGGCGCTGATGCTGTTGTCCCTCAATTACGACAAGCTGCTGTTTTTCAACAAGGGCAAGACCTACTCGGCGTACTTCGCCGAGGCCGGTGGTCTTACGACCGATAACCCGGTTCAGGTGTCGGGATTTCGGGTCGGGCAGGTTTCCAGTATCGAGCTGGACGGACCGCGGGTCCTGGTCAAGTTCCACGTCGCCAAGAACGTCCACCTCGGGGATCGCACCGAGGCGGCAGTCAAGATGAAAAGTCCTTTGGGCGCCAAGGTTCTCGAGGTGACTCCGCGCGGTGAGGGGGAGCTCAGCGGGCCGATACCGCTGGACCGCACCACGCCGGCCTATCAGGTGCCCGATGCGTTGGGGGATCTGACGACCACGGTCAGCGGGCTGAACACCGGGCAGCTCTCCGAGTCGCTGGCCGTGCTCGCCAACACGTTTTCCAACACCCCGCCCGACCTGAAGGCAGCGGTGCAGGGGGTGGCGCGGTTCTCCCAAACGCTGGACGAACGCGACAAGGCGCTGCGAAATCTGTTGAGCAACGCCAACAAGGCCACCAAGGTGCTGGCCGAACGCAGCGACGAAGTGGTCCGCCTCGTCAACGACACCAACTCGCTGCTGGTGCAACTGAACACGCAAAGCCGCGCGCTGGATCAGATCTCCAACAACCTTTCCGCGGTGGCCCAGCAGGTCAAGGGCTTCATCAGCGAGAACCGCAGCACGTTGAAGCCGGCGCTGGACAAACTCAACGAGGTGTTGACGATTGTCGACAACCGCAAAGAACGCGTGCAGAAGGCGCTGACCAAGCTCAACATCTACGCGTTGGGACTCGGTGAAGCGGTGGCGTCGGGGCCGTTCTTCAAGGCTTACGTAGTCAACCTGCTGCCCGGACAATTCCTGCAACCTTTCATCGACGCGGCGTTCTCCGATCTCGGCATGGACCCGAACGTGCTCTTGCCGACGCAACGCGCCGACCCGCAGGTCGGACAACCGGCAACGCCGCCGCTGCCGGTGCCCTACCCGCGGACCGGCCAGGGCGGGGAACCGCGACGGACCCTTCCGGACGCCATCACCGGCAATCCCGGCGATCGTGGTGGCTGCCTGTTGCCGGTCGCCGGCTGCTATCCGCTCAAGGACGAACCCGCAGCACCGCCGCCTGGCGGGCCGCCGCCGGGTCCGCCCGCCCAAACGCCTCCGGGCCCAGGGCAATCCATCATGCCGCCGAAGGGACCGATTGAGTACCCGGCGCCCGGCCAGATACCGCCGAACCAGCCGCCGGTGGTGGGCGGACCCGGTCCCTTCGGGCCTCCGCCGGGCCCGGCGCCGGCTCAAGGTGGTGGGCAGTGAAATCCCGTCGCGTCAAGCTGGGCTTGGCAGTCGCGCTGGCGGTGGTGCTGATCGGCGGCATCGTCGCAGTGGTGCGCTCGGAGACCGGTATCGGGCACACGAGTGTTACCGGATACTTCGCGAACAGCAACGGTCTCTACGCCGGTGATGATGTGGTGATCCTCGGCGTGCCGGTCGGCCATGTGGAAAAGATCGAACCACAGCCCCAACGAGTCAAGATCACATTCTGGTGGAACGACAAATACAAGGTGCCCGCTGATGCCAAAGCGGTGGTCTTGTCGCCGACCCTGGTGACGCCGCGGGCCATCCAGTTGACGCCCGCCTACACCGGTGGGCCGGCGATGCAAAACCATGCGGTGATCCCGCAGGAACGGACCGCTGTTCCGGTGGAGTGGGACGACTTTCGCAAACAGCTCGAGCGGCTGACGCAGATACTGCAGCCGACCGGGCCGGACGGAACCAGCACGCTGGGGGCGTTCGTCAACACCGCAGCCAAGAACCTGCGCGGCCAGGGCCCCGATATCCGGGACACGATCATCAAACTCTCGGAGGCGATTTCGGCTCTCGGCGACCACAGCAACGACCTGTTCAGCACGTTCAAGAACCTGTCGATCCTGGTCTCGGCGCTACACGACAGCAGCGACGTGCTGCAGCAACTCAACCAGAACCTGGCCGCGGTGACGCGGGTTCTGGCCAACGACCCCAACGAAGTTGGGAACGCGATGCGCAACCTGCACGACGTGGTCGATGACGTCACCAGCTTTGTCAGCGAGAACCGGGAAACGCTGGGGACGACGACCGACAAGTTGGCGTCGGTGACCCAGGCGCTCAACGACAGCCTCGACGACGTCAAGCAACTCCTGCATGTCGCCCCGACCGCGTTCCAGAACTTCCTCAACATCTACCAGCCCGCGCAGGGGACGCTCAGCGGCATCATCGCCGCCAATAACTTCGCCAACACCATCCAGTTCCTGTGCGGGGCGGTGCAGGCGGCATCGCGCCGCGGAGCCGCGGATTCGGCGAAGCTCTGTGTGCAGTATCTGGCGCCGATCATCAAGAACCGCCAGTACAACTTCATCCCGATCGGGGGCAACCCGTTCGTCGGAACGATGGCGCGCCCCAACGAAATCACCTACAGCGAAGACTGGTTGCGGCCCGACTACGTTCCGCCGACACCGCCGGCGCCGCCGCCTGGGCCGGCCAACGCTGCACCGCCTGCCGATAACTCGCCATTGGCCGCAGAGGCGCCGGATGCCCAGGCGGCCGCCGCACCGGTGTCGACCAATCCCGATGACGGCCTGCGCGGAATGATGGTGCCACCCGGAGGTACACCATGAGTGGATTACGGTGCCGGTTTGTTCTGGCCGCGGCGCTGCTGGCCGCTATGACCGTGGTGTCCGGCTGTAACTTCCACGGCGCGAACTCGTTTCCGTTACCGGGAACCAAGGGCCGCGGCCCGGGCTCATACACCATCCAGGCGCAGCTGCCCAATATTGAAACCATGGAACGGAATTCCCGGGTGCGGGTCAACGACGTCACGGTCGGCAACGTGACCAACATCGAGCTGCAAGGCTGGCATGCGCTGGTCACCATGACGATCGACGGCGACGTCGACCTGCCGGCCAACGCGACCGCCATGGTCGGGCAGACCAGCCTGCTTGGCTCGGTGCACATCGAACTGGCGCCACCCAAAGACGTTCCGCCCCAGGGCAAACTGCACAACGGATCGCTGATCCCGCTGTCGTCGAGCGGCGACTATCCCTCCACCGAGCGGACACTGGCCGCACTTTCGATGCTGCTCAACGGCGGTGGCCTGGGCCAGGTCCAGGACATCACCAAGGCGTTGAGCACCGCGTTCAGCGGGCGCGAGCAAGACCTGAGAAGCCTACTGGGACAGCTGGATAAGTTCGTCAGCTACCTCAACGACCAAAAAGACGACATCATTGCCGCCACGGACAGCCTGAACAACCTGGTCGGTCAATTCGCCGAGCAGAAGCCGGTGATCGACAAGGCATTGAAGACCATCCCCGGCGCGCTGAGTGTGCTCAAAGACGAGCGGGACAAGATCGCTGAGGCGCTCGATCAGGTGGGCAAATTCGGTGCGCTCGCGGCGGATTCGGTCAACAAGACCAAGGAAAACCTGGTCAAGGAGCTCAAGGACCTCGGTCCGGTGCTGCAATCATTGGCCGACGCCGGGCCGGCACTGACGCGTTCGCTGGACTTCTACGGCACCTTCCCGTTCCCGAAACCCACGCTGGGTAAATGGATCCGCGGCGACTACGCCAACCTGACCGCGGTCATCGACTTGACGTTGAGCCGGCTCGACGCCGGCTTGTTCACCGGCACCCGGTTTGAGTGCAATCTGACCGAGCTGGAGCTGCAGTGGGGCCGAACCATCGGCCAGATGCCCAGCCCGTGCATGGCGGGCAGCCAGTACAACCCCGGCAACCCGCTGGTCGTTCCCTACCACTTCGATCAGGGGCCGTGACATGCTGACCAGAGGAGCCAAGATCCAGTTGTGGGTTTTCGCGGTGATCTCCCTGCTGGCGGGCGGCATCATGTTCTTCGCCTACATGCAGGTCCCGACGGTGTTCATCGGGGTCAACCGCTACACCGTCAAAATGGAGTTGCCGCGGGCGGGCGGGCTGTACCCGAGCGGAAACGTCACCTACCGGGGCGTCACGGTCGGCCGGGTTCAGGCGGTGCGCCTGACCAATACCGGCGTCGAGGCGCAGCTTCAGCTGGACTCGGATATCCGCATCCCCGCCGATCTGGAGGCCCAGGTGCACAGCGTGTCGGCGGTGGGCGAGCAGTATGTCGACCTGACGCCGCGCAGCAGCAACGGGCCGTCGCTGAAAAACGGCGACGTGATTCCAGCGGACCGCACCTACGTTCCGCCGGACATCAATTCGCTGCTCGAGGCGACCAACCGTGGCCTGACCGCAATCCCGCGCGGCAACTTGAAAACCGTGGTGGATGAGAGCTACACCGCGGTCGGCGGGCTGGGTCCCGAACTGTCCCGGCTGGTCAAAGGGACCTCTGAACTGTCGATCGATGCCCGAAAGAACCTGGACGCGATCATCACCTTGATCGAGGAGTCAAAGCCGCTGCTGGACAGCCAAACCCAGTCATCGGACTCGGTCCAGGCGTGGGCCTCCCACCTCGCCACGGTCACCAAGCAGCTACAGACCAACGACTCTTCGCTGGCGGGCCTGCTGCGCAAGGGCGGTCCCGCCTCGGAGGAGATCCGGCAGCTCTTCGATCGGTTGAAGCCGACGCTGCCGATCTTGCTGGCCAACCTGGTCAGTATCGGCCAGGTCGGCGTCACCTATCGCGACAACCTGGAAATGCTGCTGGTGGAGCTGCCGCAGGGGGCGGCTGATCTGCAAGCGATCGTCACCGCCAACCACAACACCAAGCAGGATTACCTCGGCGCTTACCTGAGCTTCAACTTGAACATGAACTGGCCGCCGCCGTGCACCACCGGATACCTTCCGATCCAACAACAGCGGGCTGCGGCCTACGAGGATGCCCCCGAGGTCCCCAAGGGAGACCTGTACTGCCGGATACCGCAGGACTCGCCGTTGGCTGTTCGTGGCGCACGCAACTACCCCTGTGAAACCCGGCCGGGCAAGCGTGCCCCGACCGTCAAGATGTGCGAAAGCGACAAAGAGTATGTTCCGTTGAACGACGGCTTCAACTGGAAGGGTGATCCGAACGCGACGTACACCGGGCAGGGCATCCCGCAATTCCGGCCCGGAGAGGAGCCCCCGGGCTACGTCCAGCCGCCGGCTCCGCCCAGTCCACCGCCGCCGCCGATCGCGGCCCTTCAGTACGATCCGGCCACCGGCATGTACATCGGACCAGACGGGCATATGTATTCATCAGCCGACCTGGGCCGCAGTGCCGCAAAGGAGCACAAGACATGGCAGAGCATGCTGATCCCGCCGACAGGGCACTGAGCGAAACAGACCAGACGACAGCCTCACAAGGCACGACCGGAACCGACGACGGTGCAGCGCAATCACCAAAGGTGACGTCGCAGGAGACCGGTGCAGCGGCCGAGACCGCGCAGGAACCGGAGCAGGCCAAGACCGGCGGCGACGACGCCGAGGACTATGACGCAGCTGTCGACGCCGGAGCCGACCCGGACTCCGACGACAAGGCCGCGTCCACCAAGCGCCCGATGTCGCCGGTGCGGCAGGCGACAGCACTGGGGTTGCTGATGGTTGTCGCATTGGCGGGGCTGCTCGGCTGGCTGGGGTACCGGATGTATCAGACACATCAGGCCCGTCAGGAGCGCGAGCTGCTGATCCAGGTCGGACGTCAGGGCGCGCTGAACCTGACGACGATCGACTGGGAGCACGCCGACACCGATATACAGCGCATCCTGGATTCGGCGACCGGCACGTTCTACGACGACTTCTCCAAGCGGTCACGACCCTTCATCGACGTGGTCAAAAAGGCGCAGTCGAAGTCGGAGGGAACGATTGTTGAGGCGGGCCTGGAGTCGCACTCCGGTGACGAAGCTCAAGTGCTGGTCGCTGTCTCGGTCAAGACATCCAACCTTGGCGCGCCCGACGCGGAGCCGCGCCATTGGCGAATGCGAATCGCGGTGCAAAAGGTCGGTGACGACGCGAAGGTCTCCAACGTCGCGTTTGTGCCATGACGAAGCCGTGGTCGGGCAAGCTCCGACAACTGAGCCGACGAACCAGAAAAGGAAACAGCGCCGTGCGGGTTGACACCGACGCCACGACCGAGCAGGACGCCAGCAAGGTCTCCGAGGAGACGACCGAGCAGGTCGCAGACGCGGCCGATGAGCCCGACGACGCCGCCGGCGCCGATGCCGCTTGCGGCTCCGGGGACGAGCCGGATGTCGCATCCTCCGAGGACGCCGAACCCGACAGCGCCGAATCCGAGGGCGCCGAAGACGCCGCCCCTGCCGCGCCGAAGCGGCGAATCAAGTGGCCGCAGATCAAGTGGTCACACGTGTCGGCTTTCGGGGTGCTGCCCATCCTGGCGTTGTTGCTCGGCGCGGGCGCGGCCTTTGTGAAGTGGCAGGACTCGTGGGCCCGGCTGTCGGAAACGGCCAGCATCGAATCCGTTACGGCGGCCAAGGAATCCACCGTTGCGTTGCTGTCGTATCAGCCCGACTCGGTGGAGAAGGACCTGGGGGCCGCCCGCGACCGGCTGACCGGCTCGTTCAAGGACTCCTACACCCAGCTGACTCACGACATCGTGATCCCCGGCGCAAAGAAAGACCACATCGCGGCGGTCGCCACCGTTCCCGCCGCCGCCTCGGTATCGGCGACCCCGCGCCACGCGGTCGTCCTGTTGTTCGTCGACCAGCGGGTGACCGTCGGCACCGACGCGCCCACTGACAGCGCCTCCAGCGTGCGGGTGACGTTGGACAAAAGCGGTGACCGCTGGTTCATCTCCGGGTTCGACCCCGTCTAAGGGAGCGTCGAATACCGCTGTGGTCCAAGCAGCTACCGTTGCCGCGGTGTTACAGCGTGTACTGTGACGGGCCGAAACTCTGGCACAGCGTGTACGGGGGCTGGTAGATGCTGGCGCACCCCAGGGCCCGCACGATGTAGGTCGCGCCGGGCTGGTAGGGATAGCGCACCCGCGCCTCGTCCGGGCCGTTCTTGGACGCGCATTCGCCCTGCGAACTCTCGCCTGCCACGGACAGGCAGACCACCGACGAATTCGGTGAGGCCTCCATCGTGCACGGTCCTGGGTGCAATGTGGCCAACACCAGGTTCAGGCCGGATACCTGCACGACTTTCGGCGGTGTGAGTACGAACGAGCACTGTCCGGCCGAGTCGCCACCCGACGGTGAGGCGTGCGCCACCCCGGCAGAGAAACCGGCGATGCAGGCGATCGCCACGAGCATCCGCAATGCCGCCAGATAGCGAATCATTTTAAGATTATACGTTAGCTGTGGGTTTGCGGTCTGCTATTTCGGCTGGAATCGCTGCGCACCGTCGAGACGGAGAACTTCGCCGTTGACGTAGCGGTTCGACAGCAAAAACGCTGCGGCGTCGGCGAATTCGCTGGGCGCGCCGAGGCGTTTGGGGAACGGCACGGTCGCGGCGAACCGTGCGAGCGCCTGCTCGCCGACCGATTCCATGATCGGCGTCTTCATGGTGCCGGGCGCGATGGTGTTGACCCTGATACCGGCCGCGGCGAGGTCGCGTGCGATCGCCAGGGTCAGCCCGATGACGCCCGCCTTGGCCGCCGCGTACGCGCTTTGCCCGATCTGGCCCTCGTAGCCGGCGATCGACGCGGTCATCACCAGCGCACCGCGTTCATCGTCGGCGCGGGGTGCGGCGCCGGCGATCGATGCCGCAACCAGACGGGCGACGTTGTAGGTGCCGGACAGATACAGCTCGATCGTCTTGGTGAACACGCCGAAATCGGCGGGTGTGCCGTCGCGGCCGACGATGCGTTCCGGTGGGCCGCCGTAGCCGCCGTGCGCGGTGACCGCATAGCGCAGCGCGCCAAGCGTATTCGCCGCTTCGATCGCCTCGCGGACGCTGTCCTCGTCGGTCACATCGGTGGGGACGAACAACGCGTTGTCACCGAGTTCGTCGGCCAGGGCCTTGCCTTTGTTCTCGGCGAGATCGGCGATCACCACCGCGAGCCCGTCGGCGTGCAGACGCCGCACGGTTGCCTCGCCCAGCCCGCCCGCGCCGCCGCTGACGATCGCCGACGCGCCCTTGAATGCGGCAACTGTCACTGTTTCTCCTTCGGGTCGTGGGTTATCTCCAGCCGGCCAAGTCGTTCCCGATGACGACGTCCCAGGGGTTTTCGGCGCTCAACGCGATCTCACCGAGGCGGCGGGCGTGGTGGGCGGTGCTGCCGTACTCGGTGATCCAGCTCTGCGCAGCCGTGGTGGCCAGCCACAGCCGGTGCTCGATGGTCACCCCGATCGCGCCGTGCAGCTGGTGGGCGATGGTGGTGACCGGGTCGACGACGCGGCCGGCCACCACCTTGGCAACCGTTACCGCGTAGTCGCTCTGGGCGGTGCCAAAGCCATGATCACAGGCGGCGGCTACCGCTAATGTGACTGCGGCGCGGGCTCTTTCGATCTCGCCGGCCATGGCGGCCAGTGCATGCTGGACCGACTGAAATTTGCTGAGCGGCCGGCCGAACTGCACGCGTTCGCTGGTGTGCTCCACCGAGAGCTCGGCGGTGGCATCGAGCGCGCCGATGATCTGCACGCAGCGGGCCCAGGCCGCGCGACGCACAAGTTCGTCGTACACCGCGGTGTCGAGGCGGCAGAACCGCTCGGCGGGCAGCGCGAAGCCGACCCGGTCGCGCGGCTCGCCGGCCAGGTTGTGCCCCGCGGAGATCTCGAGCTCGGCGGGGGCGACCGAGGCAACATGGAGAGCATCAGAGGTGTTGGCGGCCAAGACGATTGCCGCGGCCGTCCGCGTCCACGGCACCTCGTGCGCGGTGCCGCAGATCCGGCCGTCGGCTACCTCGGCGTCGCACAGAGCCACGGTGAGCGGCCCGCTGAGGGGCAACTGCAGCTCTGCCGTCGTGGCCAACCACGCTGCCAGCAGGTCGGTTTCGGCGATCGGGACCGCGCCGGCGTGGCGGGCCAGGCCGCGCAGCACGATCGCCAGCTCAGCCGGTCCCGCGTCCACGTCAGGTGTGCTGGTAAGGCGGGCCAGCCCGGTCTGTTCGAGGTCGCACCACAGTGCGTCGTCGAACCGCCGCGGCCGGTCGTGCCGGCCGGGCCGGGCATCCAACGATCGCCGGCCGATGTCGTCGACCAGCCGGCGCAGCTCGGTGTTCTCGTCCCCGGCGCCGGTGCTTTGGAAGACCCCGCCGGCCAATGCGGTGGGCGCGTTCATCGCAGCCCCATGCCGCGGGCCACCACGCCGCGCAACACCTCGTTGGTGCCGCCGCGCAAGGTGAACAGCGGCCTGTGCAGTCGCGCTGCCTCGAGCATCGCGCGCAGGTCCGGCGCCAGGGTTGCGTCGGCCAGCAAGTCGGCCACCAGCTCCACCGACTCCTGCTCGAACCGGGTGCCGAGGTCCTTGACCAGCGCCGCCTGGTTAGCCGCCGATCCTCCCGCGGCGAGAATGCGGGCCACCGACACCGACAGCTGGCGCAACGAGATCAGCCGGGCCAGCAGCTCACCCACCGCTGGGGCGGCGCTGTCGCCGGCGTTCGCCACGGCGCCGATCGCGGCGGTGATCAGCGGCGTGGTGGTCAGGATGCGCTCCGGGCCGCTGCGTTCGAAGGACAGTTCGGCGGTCACCTGCTGCCAGCCGTGGCCGATCCTTCCCAGCACGTCGTCGTCGGCGACGAAGACATCGTCGAAAACCACCTCGTTGAAGTGGTGCTCGCCGGACATCAGCGCGATCTGGCCGATGGTGATCCCGGGCGCGTCGGCGGGTATCAAAAACTGGCTGAAACCGGCGTGGCGGCGTTCGGGGTCGACCGGGCTGGTGCGGGCCAGCACCACGATCAGGTGTGCGCGGTGCGCACCGCTGGTCCATACCTTGGTGCCGTTGACTGTCCAGCCGCCGTCGGCGCGGGTGGCTTTGGTGGTGACTGCGGCAAGGTCCGACCCGGCGCCGTACTCGCTCATCCCGATCGCCGAGTAGAAGCGTCCGGCGGCGATGCGGGGGAGCAGGCGCTGGCGCTGCTCCTCGCTGCCGTAGCCGAGCAGGCCGGGCGCCAGCTGGCGATCGGCGACCCAGTGCGCGGCCACCGGTGCGCCGTGGGCCAGCAGTTCCTCGGTGACCACATAGCGGTGCAGATGACCCAACCCGTGGCCCCCGTAGTGCACCGGGATGGTCAGGCCGAGGAATCCGGCGTCGCCGAGGCGTGCGCTGAATTGCTCGTCCCAGCACGACAGCCAGGAATCCACCGCGGGGGCCCAGCCGAATTCCCGTTGGTCTGCGGCCAAGAACTCGCGGATCGATGCCCGCAGCTTGGCCAGCTCGGGCTCGTTGGCGCACAACAGGTCAAAGGAACTCATCGCCGGCTCACAGGGCCGGCAACGGCGTTGTCGGCAGATAGAAATCGGGGCTCAAATCCTGCTCGCGCGTGGCGAATCGATACGCCGAGAAGTCGTCGACGCCTTCCTCGCGCAGCACCTGTTCATCGGTGAAGAAGTTCCCGGTGCATTCCGCGGCGGTTCGCGTCACGATCGCGTGTGCGGCGTCGGCCATGATTTGTGGGCTGCGGCCCTGCGCGCGCGCGGCGTTTTCACCCAGCACCGCCATCATCCCGGTGCTGGCCACGGTAGTGGCTGGCCAGAGCGAGTTGGCGGCGATCGGGATGGACCGGAATTCGGCGGCCCACCCCAGGGTCAGCAGGCTTTCGGCGTATTTGCCGACCGTATGACCCAGATGTGCTGCCGCCCAGGCGGGTTCGAGGTTGATCGGTGGTGAGATGGTCAGGATATGCGGGTTGGGTGAGAGTCGCAGGTGCGGGTATGCGGCTTGGACCAACGCGAACGGACCGCGCACATTGATCGCGAACAACCGGTCGAGCACCTTCACGGGCAGCTCGGGGGTGCGGCGCAGATCCAGCGCTCCGGCATTGTTGATGACGACATCGATGCACCCGAATCGCTCGATCACCACCTCGACCGCAGCGGCCACCGATTCGGCGTCCCGAATGTCGCATCGCAGCGGCAGAGCGTCTCCGCCCGCGGCCAGCACCGCCTCGGCGGTCTGCGCCAACGACCCTTCGATGCGGGGATGGGCGGTGTCGGTCTTGGCGATCAGTGCCAGGCGGGCGCCATCCTGCGCCGCGCGAAGCGCGATCGCGCGCCCGATGCCCCGGCTTGCGCCGGTGACCAGCACCACGCGGCCCTCGAGGCTGCGCTGCGCGCGAGCGGACAAGACCGGTTCCCTTCTCTCCCCAGTGGCAGACAATGCTATAACTATATAGCGTATTGATTACCAGAGAGCGCTGGAGACCCGGATGACCGACATCGTGGCGATCGGCACCTACCTGCCGCCGTGGGAGCAGGGCGGCAGGCGGGTGAAGGGGCCCGACGAGGACGCGCTGACCATGGCGGTCGCCGCCGGTCGCGCGGCCGATCCCGGGGCAACGGCCAGCGCAGTGGTGATGGTGTCGCGCAACTTCCCGCTGCTGGAGGGCGGCAACGCGGCGGTGCTGTTGGCGGGGTTGTCGTTGCCGGCGGACGTGCCGGTGTCCGAAGTGCTCGGCGGCGCGCCCGCCGTGCTCGACCAGATCCTCGCGGGCGCCGAAGGCACCCTGGTCATCGCGGCCGACGACTCCGACAGCGCGGCCGGTGGCGCGGCGGTGCTGATCGGCGCGGGCGGCGGCGCGAAGCTGTCGCCGGCCGCCCGCCAGAGCCGCAGCCTGCCCACGGTGACCCGCCACGACGACGGGTCGCGGCAACGCTACGTCGATCCCCGGCTGCAGCGAGAAGTGGGACTCAAATCGACGCTCAAGCGCCTGGGGCTGACCGGGACCCCGGTGGTCGCCGCGGTCGCCGGGGTCAAGCGCAGCCAGATGGGCAACGACTTTGACGTCACCGACACCGCCGACGACCCCGCGGTGTCGGCCACGGCGGTGATCCGGCTGATCGCCGCGGCGATCGAAAACGGCCGGGCGGGGCTGGTATTGGCGATCGAGCAATCCAGCATCAGTGTCGCCGAACTGAGCACCGGCGGCCATCGTCCCGGCGTCACCCGCGACGAGGCGGCGCCGACCGAGCTGCCCAAGCTGCAAGTCAGCGAGGGCGTCGGCATCCCCATCTCGCTGCCTGCCTACGCGCGTGCGTTCGAGCCGAAACTGCGTTGGGAGGCGGCGGTTTTCGATGAGCGCCCGGGCATCGATACGGCGCCGCTGTTCCCGCCGCGCGCCCGGGTCGACTCCGGCGGCGCGTTGGCCGATCAGTACCGGCTGGCGCCTCTGCCGCGCACCGGCACCGTCTACACCCACACGACCGTCCGGATCCCCGTGCCCGATCTGCCCAGCCCGTATTCGCTTGCGCTGGTTCAGCTCGACGACAGTCCGGTGCGGGCCCTGCTGAAGGTGACGGGCGTGCCGCCCGGCACGACGGCCGTCGGTCAGGCCGGCACCGTGGTGCTGCGACGGATCGCCATTCGCTCGGGGATTCCTGACTACGGGTACATGTTCTGGCCCGGGAAGCCGGCTGCCGCCCAACCCGAAGGAGCGCCGGCATGAGGAACGTCGCGATCGTCGGCGCGGGAATGACGCCTTTCGCCGAGCATTTCGAGCTCGGTATCAAAGACCTGGTCCCGATGGCCTATGCCGAGTGTGTGGCACACGTGGACAAGGGCATCGACAAGTCCGAGATCCAGGCCGCCTGGTTCGGCGAGCTCTCCACGACCGACGGCTTTCCGTCCGGCATCCTGGCCGACACGCTCGATCTCACCGGCATTCCGGTCAGCCGGGTCGAAAATGCTTGCGCGACAGGCAATGACGCGATTCGCCATGGTGTGCTGGCCATCGCCTCGGGTCTCTACGATGTGGTGCTGGTGGTCGGCGCCGACAAGGTGCGCGAAACCGCGTCGAATACCACGTTTTGGGAGTGGGCGGCCATGACCCGCGACAATGCGTGGGATTATCCGCTCGGCCTGGTGGCGCCCGCCAATTTCGCGCTGCATGTCACCCGCTATCTGCATGAGTCGCCGGCCACCAAGGAGCACCTGGCGATGGTGGCGGTCAAAAACCACTTCCACGCGCTGAACAACCCGAAAGCCCAGCTGCGCTACGAGATCACGGTCGAGCAGGCGCTCAGTGCGCCGATGGTGGTCGACCCGTTCGGGCTGTATGACTGCACGCCGCAAAGCGACGGCGCCGCGGCGGTGATCCTGGCGGCAGCAGACGTCGTGGATCGCTACACCGACCGCCCGGTGTGGGTGCGCGGCATCGGGCTCGGCGTCGACCGGGTGATGCACCAGCACAAAACGGACATGACCACGTTTCCTCCCACCGTTCGGGCCGCCAAGGCTGCGATGGCGATGGCCGGGGTGACGCCCGGCGATATCGATGTCGCCGAGGTGCACGACTGCTTCACCGGTGTCGAGTTGATCAGCTACGAAGACCTCGGTTTCGCCAGCCGTTTCGAGGCGTACAAGCTCATCGAGGCCGGCGAAACCTATGTGGGCGGTTCGATGCCGGTCAACCCGAGTGGCGGATTGAAGGCCAAGGGACACCCGCCGGGGGCCACCGGTGTCGCGCAGTGCTATGAGCTGTTCAACCAGCTGCGCGGCGAGTCCGAAAACCAGGTCGATGGCGCGCGAGTCGCGTTGGCGCACAACATCGGCGGGCCCACCGCGGTGTCTGCGGTGACGATCCTTTCCACCGGGAAGGACTAACCGGGCCGGGTCGCTGTCATTCCAGGAGGTCGACGACCGTGGACAGCTCGGCACCGGAAAGCACGTATTCCTCAGCCTTTTGCAGGTGACGGCTCCACAATGCGGCGGCCTTGTCGGCATCGCCGGCCTTGATCAGATCGACCAGCATCTGGTGTGTCTTGTGGGCGCGCCGGCCCGCCTGCTCACCGCGCTGATCGCTCGCCGGCTGCAGTGAACGGTTGGCCTTCTCGATGATGTGGTAGAGCATCGAGCTGATGATCTCCAGCGTCTTGTTGCCCGCTAGCCGGGTGATCGCGGCATGGAATTCGGTCCGGATGTCGACTCCCTCGCTGCCGGCCAATTCGGCCTCTTGAGCGAGGATTTTCTCCAGTTCGGCGATGGCCTTGGCGGGTCGCTGCTTGGCCAGCTGCACCACCATCGGGGTCTCCAGCGCGGCGCGCGCATCATAGACATCCTTGAGGGTCACGGCCTCGAATTCCAGGATCAGCCCGGCGTAGCGGGCCAGTGTTTCCCGCTTCGGGCGACTGACCCGTGCACCGCCGCGAACGCCGCGCTGAACTTCGATCAGCGACTCGGATTCGAGCACCCGGAACGCCTCGCGCAGCGTCGGCCGCGACACCCCGAACCGCTCGATCAGTTCGGATTCCGGCGGCAGCATTGTGCCTTCGGCGATTTCGCCTCGGATGAACATCCGGCGCAACTGTGCGGCCACCCGGTCGGCCATCTTCGGCTCCCGGAGATTGACGACCTCCATGCTGCCCCTTTCCTCGGCGCCGCCTAAACAACTAACTAGTTGACAGGTTAGCCGATGGTGGGGCTCAGTCCGGAAATCGGCGAAAGCTAATAGCCCATTGAGCGGCCCATCAAATCCTTCATGATCTCGGTGGTTCCGCCGTAAAGCCGCTGCACGCGTGAATCTCGCCACAGTCGCGCGACCTCGTACTCATTGATGTAGCCGTAGCCGCCGTGCAGCTGCAGGCAGCGGTCGACGATCTCCCACTGCACTTCGCTGGTCCACCACTTCAGTCCGGCGGCGTCCTCGTCGCTGAGCTCACCGTCGTTGGCTGCCAGTACACACTGGTCCAGGTAGGTTTGCGCGGCGTCGAGCTTGGTCTGCATCTCAGCGATGAAATGGCGGTTGACCTGGAATTTGCCGATGGGTTGGCCGAACGCGGTGCGTTCGGATGCGTAGGTCTTGGTCAGCTCCAATGCCCGGCGCGCCATCGGCAGCGCGTAACAGGCGATGCCGAGGCGTTCGGTCGCCAGATGCGAAACCAGGTGATAGAAGCCGCGATTGAGTTCTCCGACCAGGTTTTCCTTGGGCACCCGCACGTTGTCGAAGAACAGCTCGGCGGTGTCGGCGGAGTGCTGGCCGATCTTGTCGAGCTTGCGGCCGCGGCTAAAGCCCGCCATACCGTCCTCGATCATCAGCAGGCTGATGCCCTTGCGGCCGGCGGCCGGATCGGTCTTGACCGCGGCGAGCACCAGCGTGGACAGCAGCCCGTTGCTGATGAACGTCTTCTGGCCGTTGACCACCCAGTGATCCCCCTCGTCGCGGGCGGTGGTCTTGATGCCGGCCAGATCCGACCCGGCGGCCGGCTCCGACATCGCGATCGACCCGATGAACTCACCGGAGATGAACTTGGGCAGCCAGCGATCCTTTTGCTCGTCGGTGGTGAGGTCGACGAGGTAGGGCACCAGGATGTCGTTGGCCACGCCAAGGCCGATGCCGACCGCGCCGCTGCCGAAAAACTCCTCGGAGACAATCTGGTTGAAGCGGTAGTCGGTGATGCCCAGCCCGCCGTACTTCTCGGGCAGCGCCCAGCCGATCAGGCCGTGCTCGCCGGCGGCGCGCCAGGCCTGGCGGCTGACCTTGCCGTCACGCTCCCACTGTTCGGCGTGGGGCGCGCATTCGCGTTCGAAGAACGCCCGCGCGGTCTTGCGGAAATCGTCGTGAACCTGTTCAAAGATGTTGCGGCGCAAGGGCTACCTCCGGTCTCTGGTCAGCCGCAGACCACGATCGGCGGCAGCGGCCCGCCGGTGGTGCTGAAGAGTTGTTCGGCGAGGTTCATTTCCAGTTGGTGGTAGGAGCCGTAGAGCAAGTCGACCTGGAAACCGCGGCTTACGTAGCGGTGCAGGTCGTGTTCGGCCGTGAGACCGATCGCGCCGAATACCTGTAGCGCGGTGTTCGACACCGTGCGGTGTGCGCGACCGGCGGCCGCCTTGGCGGCCAGCGCCGACAGTTGTCCGCCGTACTGCCAGGACTGGTCCATCAACGAGCGCGCGCCTTCCACGGCGGCGCAGGCTTCGGCCAGCGCGTGGCGCGGTGATTGGAAAGAGCCGATCGGCACACCGAACTGGGCGCGCGCCTTGGCGTGCTCGACCGCCAGGTGCAGGATCTGCTCGCTGATCGCGATCAACTCGGTGCCCAGCGCGCGGTGTGCGGCGGCGAGCGCGTGGTGCCACGCTTCGGAGGCCTCCACCAGCTCGGCGGGCAGCGGCCCGCGCACGCGGGTCCAGTGCACGCCGGGGTCGAAGGTGTCCACGCGCTCGGCGTGCAGGTTTTCGGCGTCGAGCACACCGATCCACACGCTCGGCCCGGGTCGGCGCACCGGCACCACCACGCGGGCCGGCAGCGGCCCCAGTACCACACCGCTGACCTGCTCGCCGTCCGAGGCCGGCGCGGGGCCGTCAGCGCCGGTCGCCATCACGATCGCGTCGGCCGGTTCGGCAAGCGAGCCGGCAAGCTCGGCCAGCATGACGCGGTCGAGGCAGTCCGTCTGGGCCAGCGAGCGGCCCTGGGCCCGGAACAACAGCTCACAGGCTTCAACGGGGTACTCGGCTTCGATGTCGGAAAAGCCCAGCTCGGCCAGTCGGGGGCCGATGACGGTGTGCTTTCCGGCGATCTCGTCGAACAGGCGGAACACGGCCTGCTCGATCATCGGCCAGGATTCGTCGGTCGGTGTCATCAGGCCCGCACCTCCCTGGGCAGCCCCAGAATGTGGTCGGCGACGATTCCGCGCTGGATCTCGACGGTGCCGCCCATGATCGTCGCGGCGCGCGAATACCACCATTCCGCCCGGGTGGTGTCCAATTCGGCTGCGCCCTCGCCGTTTTCGCCGATCAGCAGCCAGTGCCGCTGCAAGTCGAAGATCAGGTCGCTGACATCCTTTTCGGCCCGGCTGAACAACAGTTTGTCGATGCTGCTGTCGGGCCCGACGACCTCACCGTTGGCCAGTTTGCGCACCGTGGTGGCCGAGCGGGCCTGCGCTGCCAGCACTTCGATATAGGTGCGGGCAAATCGCTCACAGTCCGCGGCCGGGGCGCCGTTGCGCGCGATGGTCTGGTGCAGCCGGCCGAGCTGGCCGAGCAGCTTGGTGGCCACCCCGTAGCCGTACATGCCGCGCTCGTATTGCATCAGGAACATCGTGACCGCCCAGCCGCCGTCGACGTCCCCGACAACCCGCTCGCGGGGAACCCGCGCGTCGTCGAAGAACACCTCGGCCAGCTCGCGCCGGCCACTGGCCAACGGGATCGGCCGGATCGTCACACCGGGTGTGTCGACGTCGACGAGAAACATCGTCAGGCCCCGGTGACGGCTTTCCGGCGCGCCCGTGCGCGCCAAGACCAGCAGCCGGGTGGCCGTCGGGCCCTGGCTGGACCAGATCTTTTGGCCGTTGATGACGAAGCCGCCGGCGCCGTCGTCGCTCGCCCGGGTGCGCAGTGCGGCGAGGTCGCTGCCCGCCTCGGGCTCGGAGAAGCCCTGCGCCCACCATTCGGCGCCGCACAGATAGCGCGGCAGGTACTTGTCGGCCAGGGTCGGCGCGAACTTCAGCAGCGCCGGACCCAGCACCTCCAGGCTCCAGTGCTGCGCGGGAACCGGCAGCATCGCATGCGCCAGCTCCTCGAAGTAGACCGCGCGGTGAAGCTCGGTGCCGCCCAGCCCGCCGGCGCGCTGCGGCCAGCCGTAGCGATTCCAGCCGGCCTCATGCAACCTCGACAACACCGTCGCATCGAACGCGATCGACTCCTCGGCGCTGTCAAACGCGGCTGAGCGCCATCCGCGCACCCAGTCCTGATCGGCCAGGTAGCGCCGCAAGTCCTCTCGATACAGCGCCAGCTGCGACACATAGTCGGGCTGGTGTATGCCCGGCGCGCCGTTCACAGATCCTCCAAACAGCTAAACAATTAGCTTGATTATACTAGTGCACGTTGTTCACCGCGGCGGTGAAAGGCCGTCATATGGCCGGCAGTGGACCGGCCAGCCCACGAGGCGAGGTGCCCCACAACCAGCTCACCGCCTGGCCGATCTCGGAAAAGACAAGGCTCTGACCGTCTTTGGCGTGGTAGCAGCGCGGGGCCTCGGCGAAGCCCTCGATGCGGCTGAGCTTGTCGCCGCTGATCCGCAGGATCTGACCGGTCAGCCAGGAGGCCTCCGCCGATTGCAGCCAGGCGACCACGGCCGAGCTGCGCGCGGGATCCATCGCGGGGTCGTCGGCCCGGTCGGCGAAGACCTGCGCGCTCATGCGGGTGACGGCCAGCGGTGAGATCGCGTTGGCGCTCACCCCGTAGCGGCGCATCTCCAGTGCGGTGACCAGTGTCAGGCTCGCGATCGCGGCCTTGGCGGCGCTGTAGGCGCTTTGGCCGGCGTTGCCCCAAAGACCCGCGCCCGAAACGGTGTTGACGATGCGCGCGTCGATCGGGTTGCCCGCCTTGGCTTGCGCGCGCCAGTAGTCGCAGGCGTGCTTGGTGACCGCGAAGGTGCCTTTCAGGTGTACCGCGATGACGGCGTCCCAGTCGGCCTCGCTCGTGCTGGTGATCATCGCGTCGCGCACGATGCCGGCGTTGTTGACGACGCCGGTCAGGGTGCCGAACGTGGACACCGCGGTGTCAATCATGTCGGCAACGTCGTCCCAGGCCGTCACCGAGCCGGTGTGGGCCACCGCCTTGCCGCCGGCGCGCTCGATGTCGGCGACGACGTCGGCGGCCGGGCCGGCGCCCCCGCCGCTGCCGTCCAGGCCGACCCCGGGGTCGTTGACCACCACGGCGGCGCCGTGGGCGGCGAGCTCGAGGCAGTGCGCGCGGCCCAGGCCGCGCCCGCCGCCGGTGACCACGATCACGCGGCCGTCAAGTGCTGGCATGCGATGTATCTCCTTTTAGACTGCGAACAATTCGGTGATGAGCTTTCGGCGCTGCGGCCAGTCGGCGTCGCGCAGGTCGGCGTGCCCCGACTCGGTGACGATCACGTCGACGTCGTGGGCCGGGGTGCTGGCCGGCCGGCTCAGCTGCTCGACCAGCGGTGAGCGCCCGTTGACCGTGGCGGGGGTCGCGATGATGGACAGCCCGGACCGATGCGCCCGGGCCGCCGCGCAGTAGTCGGGATGTCCGCCGATGCCGCCGATGATTTTCTCGCCGACGCCTTCGACGTTGACCTGTCCGGAAAAGTCGATCTCCACCGCGGTGTTGACCGCGATGAACGGCTCGCCGCGCGCCAGCCGAGTCAGGTCGTGGGTGTGCTCGATGCCCCGCAGGATCGGGCGTCCGTCGGCCCAGTCGTAGAGCTCCTCGCTGCCCACCAGGTAGGTCGCCGACGGCTGCCCGATCAGCAGGCCGCGACGGTCCAGGTCGACCACGGCGTCGGTGAGCAGGCCGGTGTCGAGGCGCAACGGCACGGCGGTGCGCCGCAGCAGCGCGGTGCCCAGCGGACCGGGACCGTATTGCAGCCGTGCGCCGGCGGGAACGAACCGCAGCACCGCATCGGCCAACTGCTCATGCACCGGGTCGGGTTCGCGGTGCAGCCGCGCCGGTGGCTCGCTGCCGGCCGCGATGATGCTGACCTGATCGGGTGACAGCGGCGGTTCGGCGCCGGCGGCCGGGGTCTTGTCGTCGAGGACCGCAAGGATCGGCACACCGGCTCGGGCCAGGCCGTGCTGATACGAAACCTCGCTGCCGAAGTGCAACAATCCGTCGCGTTGGACAAGCCGGGTGATCAGCAGATCCGGACGCAGCGGCCCGGCCAGCAAGGCCGGCCATGCCGAGAGCCGGGCGGGCACGTAGCGGGCCGCCGGGCCGGCCAGCAGCTCGCGCCCAGCGCCGCTGGGCATCAGCACGAGCACTTCGGCGAACGCGTCGGGGTCGAGCCCGGTCGCCGGGGTCGGCAGCCAGCCCAGCACCAGCCGCAGCGACCCGACATCACGCGCCACCGAGCTAAGCGCCGCAAGCGCCTCGGCGCCGAGCACGCCGGCGCCGTCGCCGACGGCCACGGTCATGCCCGGGCGCAGCCGGGCGGCGATGGCCCCGGTGAGTGTCACCGCGGTTCTTTCGGCAGGCCCAGCACCCGCTCACCGAGGATGTTGCGCTGGATCTCGCTGGTGCCGGCCAAAATGGTCTGCGCCCGGCCGACCAGCATGTGCCGGACCAGCTCCTCGTCGGCGGGATCCGTACAGGCGTCGGTGCCCAGCGCGTCGGTGGCCAGATCGCCGAGGTCACGGTCGGTTTCCGAGGCCATCAGTTTGAGCACCGAGAACTCCGGCGAGGTCAGGTCCCCCCGCTCGACGGCGCGCTGCCAGGTGAACCGCAGCAGCCAGATGCGCGCCCACAGCTTGGTCAGGGTCCGCGATAACGCCGGGTCGAGCAGGTTACGGGCGCGGGCGGCCTCAACCAGCTGTTGGTGGCGCTGAAACATCGTGACGGCGTGAGAGCCGACCGTCAGCCGTTCGCGTCCCAGCGTCGCCAGCGCGATGGTCCAGCCCTGCCCGACCTCACCGATCAGGGTGTGGTCATCGAGTGCGACGCCGTCGAAGAACACTTCGTTGAACTTGGATTCGCCGTCGATTTGGCGCAGTGGGCGCACGGTGATTCCGGGCAGCTGCATCGGCACGACGAACATCGACAGCCCGCGGTGCTTGTCGGCGCCGGTGCGCGCCAACAGGATCCCGAAATCGGCCGAGGCGGCCGCCGAGCTCCATACCTTCTGCCCGTCGATGCGCCAGCCGGTGTCGGTCTGTTGCGCGCGGGTGCGCAGAGCGGCCAGATCGGATCCTGCGCCGGGTTCGGAAAACAGTTGGCACCACAGGTGTTCTCCGGTGCGGATGGGTTCGAGATAGCTGGCCTTTTGCTGATCGGTGCCGAATTTGATCAGCACCGGGCCAACCAAGTCCGGACCGGCGATGCTGACTTGGCGGGGCACCCCGGCGCGGGCACACTCCTCGGCGAAGACGGCTTGCACCACCACCGATGCATCGGCGCCACCGTATTCGCGCGGCCAGTGCAGGCACGTGTACCCGTGGGCGGCGAGGTAGCGGTGCCATTGCCGACCCGGTTCGACATCCGATGCGGTCGGCGTCTGCCCGTAGTTGCGCAAGCCCGGGGGTTTGGGTGCGGCGTTTAGGAAGGCACGGATCTCGCGCCGCAGGGCCTCAGTAGTGTCCACGTGGTCTCGTTTTCTCAGAGCAGCCTGGCGTCGCCGGCCAGCCGGTCCCAATGTTCATCTGGCCGACCGAACAGCACCTCGTCGGTGCGGGCGCGCTTGAGGTACAGACCGGCCGCGTGTTCCCAGGTGAATCCGATGCCGCCGTGGATTTGTACGTTGGCGTGCGCGGCAGCGCGCAGGGATTCCGAGCACACCGCCTTGGCCATGCTGACCCGCCAGCCGCTCTCGTCGTCGCCATCGTCGATGGATTGCAGCGCCGCCAACGAGGCCGAACGGGCCAATTCCAGGTCGACGAGCATGTCCGCGCAACGATGTTTGATCGCCTGAAAGCTGCCGATGGGGCGCCCGAATTGCTCTCGGGTCCGGGCGTATTCGGTGGCGAGTTCCAGCACGCGCTCGCAGGCCCCCACCTGCTCGGCCGACAGCACCGCGAGTGCACGCTGCATGCAGTGATCGATGAGATCGTCGACGGGCTCGCCGGCGACGAGCTGTTCGGCCGGCGCGCGTGTGCAGGTGATCGTCGCCATCGGGCGGGTCGCGTCGAGAACGCGTTCTGCTTGCACGGTGATGCCGCGTTCGGCGGCGTCGAGCAGAAATACCGCCGGCTGACCGTCGGCGATGGCCACCACCACGAGGTCGTCGGCGGCGCCGCCGTGCAGTACGTGGCGTGCTGTGCCGTCGATCGTCCATCGGCTGCCGGTTCGGGCGGCGGTGAGGGCGATGTCGGAGCGGTCCCAGCGCCCGCCCGTGCCGGTGATGGCAGCCGCGGCCGTGCGTTCACCGTCGATGAGCGGCTCCAGCCGCTCGGCGGGCACGCCGGCCTCGACGAGAAGCCCGGTCGCCAACACTGTCGAGGCCACAAACGGCACGGGCGCCAGCACCCGGCCGAGCTCGTGGGCGACCACGCCGAGCGCCATCGTGTCGCTGTCCGTACCGCCGAGCCGTTCGGGCAACGCGATAGCCGTCACGCCGACCTGGCGGCACAGCACATCCCAGAGTTCGGTGTCGAATCCGCGTTGCTTGCCGTGGTGTTCGAACGCCACGGTGCGCACCCGCTGTTCGGAGGCCAGTCGGGCGCAGGCGCGGCGAACCGATTCGGCCAGTTCGGTTTTCTCGTCGGTGGACAGTGCGGTCATCGGCTCAAAATGGCGACGGCGGCGCTGCCCGGCGCCCCGTACAGCTGTGCCAGCGCCACCGTCGGGTTGTTGGGCACCTGGCGCTCGCCGGCGGCGCCGCGCAGCTGCTGGACCAGTTCGTAGATCTGGCGCAATCCGGACGCTCCGACCGGTTCGCCGTTGGCGATCAGTCCGCCGTCGGTGTTGATGGGAAGCCGGCCGCCGATTTCGGTGGCGCGGTCGGCGATCAGGGCCTCCTGCTCGCCGTCTTTGCACAGCCCGCTTTCGGCCATGTGGATCACTTCCGAGCCGGAGTCGGTGTCTTGCAACTGGGCAACATCGATCTCCGCCGGTCCGATGCCGGCGTCCTCGTAGGCGGCCGCGGCGGCCTGTGCCGTGGTGCCCGGCACCAGTGGCATCTCGATGGAGGTCCGCAACAACTCGAATGCGCCCTCGCGGCGGCTGCGTAATTCGCTGGCGCGCAGGTATATCGGGGTGTCGGTGTAGCGCTTGGCCACCTCGGCGCGGCACACCACTGCCGCGGCGGCACCCTCGTTGGGGTTGCAGTACATGTATTGGCGCAGCGGCGCGTTGACGATCGGGGAGTCCAGGATGGCATCAGCGCTCATCGGCCTGCGGCGCCAGGCGTGCGAGGCCAGGGCGCCGTTGGCGAAGTTCTTCTCGGCGGTCTTGGCCAGTGTGCGTTCGGTGATGCCGTGGTCGTGCATGTAGCGCATGATCTTGTGACCGAAGTAGTGGGTGGTCAAAAACATGCCCTGGTCGCCGTACCACTGAGGCAGCCCCGACACGGCCGGGTCGGCGCCGAACGCGCCGCGCGGATGCTTATCCAGCCCGACGGCCACCGCCAGTTCGGCCTCACCGAGTCGCACATCCCGCGCGGCGAGCGTCAGCAGTGTGTTCCCCGTCGCGCATCCGCTCAACGCGGAGCGGGCGGGCACACCGGTCATGCCGGCGAGCAGTGTGATGGCCTCCGGGTTGGCCACCTCCAGGCTGCCGGCCCACACGCTGCCGACTTGGCTCCACTCGACGCCCGCATCGCGCAGTGCCCTGCTGATCGCGATCGCACCCATTTCCAGCGCCGACCGGTCGGCATAGCGTCCGAAGGGGTGGATCCCGACTCCGATGATCGCGATCTCGGGGACAGTGGGCATGGTGCTCCTCGGGCAGCTCACACGTATGGAGTAAACTAGCTAACTATATAGCTGATTGCCGTGTTTGGTCCACTTTCGGGATACCGGAGGCGAACGGGGAGGACGTGACACCGTGAGCATCTCGCTGCTGCTCGAAATGGCGGCGTCCAGCGATGCCGGCCGCCCGGCGGTGGTGTCCGGCGAGACCCGATTGACCACCGGTGAGCTGAACGCATGGGCCGACGGCGGGTCAGGTGTCATCGCCGCAACGGGCGCCGCGCATGTCGCCTACGTCGGCACCGGCGGGATGTTGTTGCCGCTGTTGATGTTTTCCGCGGCGCGCGCGGCGGTGCCGTTCACGCCGCTGAACTACCGGCTGAGCACGCCCGCTCTGTGCGAACTCATCGGCCGGTTGGCCGAACCACTCGTCGTGGTCGACGAGGAGTACCGCGACGTGGTGGGCACCGCCGGTAAGCAGGTGATCACCTCCGGGGAGTTCGTCGAGGCGGCCCGCAGCACCGAGCCGCTGCTTGGGTTCGCCGATCCGGATGCACCCGCCGTGGTGCTGTTCACCTCGGGCACGACGTCTCGGCCCAAGGCCGTCGAACTTTCGCACAACAACCTGACCAGCTACGTGACCGGCACCGTTGAATTCGCCTCGGCCGATCCCCATGACGCCGCGCTGATCTGCGTGCCGCCCTACCACATCGCCGGTGTCGGCGCGGCCCTGTCGAACCTGTATGCGGGCCGAAAGATGGTGTACCTGCCCCGATTTGACCCACACGACTGGGTGCGGCTGGTGCGTGAGGAGCGTGTCACGACCGCCACCGTGGTGCCGACCATGCTGGACCGCATCGTCTCGGTGCTGCAGGCCGGGCCGGTGCAACTGCCGACGTTATGCAACCTGGCCTACGGCGGTTCGAAAGTGCCGCTGCTCCTTGTGCGTACGGCGCTGGAGCTGCTGCCCGATGTCGGCTTCGTCAACGCCTACGGCCTGACCGAGACCAGTTCGACGATCGCGATCCTGACTCCGGGCGACCACCGCGCGGCGCTGCTCGCCACTGACGAGGCCCTGGCGCGCCGGCTCGGCTCGGTCGGCCGGCCGGTGCCCGGCATCGAGGTGCAGATCCGCGACGAGAGCGGTGCCGTGCTGGGACCGGGGGAGACGGGCGAGCTGTTCGTGCGCGGCGACCAGGTGTCGGGCCGCTACACCGAGATGGGCTCGGTGCTCGACGCCGACGGCTGGTTCGCGACCCGTGACCGGGCCTTCGTCGACGACGACGGTTACCTGTTCATCGGCGGGCGCAGCGACGACACGATCATCCGCGGCGGCGAGAACATCGCGCCCGCCGAACTCGAGGATGTGCTGATCGAGCACCCGCACGTGCGTGACGTCGCCGTCGTCGGCGTCGACGATCCGCAGTGGGGTCAGTCGATTGTCGCGGTGGTGGTGCCCACCCCTGGCGTCGACCCTGACCCCGACGAATTGCGCGAGTATGTACGCAAAAGCCTGCGCGGTTCACGCACTCCCGACCGAGTAGTGTTCCGCGACGAACTGCCCACCAACGCAACCGGAAAGGTGCTTCGGCGGGAAATCGTCGAATCCCTGCACGCCACCCACAATTAACGAGGGATCGAAATCATGATCAAGAACGGAACCCGTCTGGCCAGCCAGGTGTGCGACACCCAGGTCATCGTCGTGCGCAGCGCCGACAGTCTCGACGACTTGCGCTGCGGCGGCGCGCCGATGGTGCCGTTGGGCGCCGATCGTTCCGGGGAACTGGATCCGGCGTTCGCCGACGGCAACGTGATGGGCAAGCGTTATGTGGACGAGAACGGCGCCGAGGTGCTGGTGACCAAGGCGGGCGCGGGCACGTTGGCAATCGGCCAGACCGCACTGAGCCTCAAAGAGGCCAAGCCGTTGCCGGCCAGCGACTAAAGGGCCGGGCGGGCTAGGCCGGGGTGAAGGCGAATGTGAGAAACGACTGACCGTCGGTGGTGTCCAGGGTGGTCGTGGTCGATGTCATCGGCTGCCCGATCCGCAGATCCTCGGGCCGGCTGCCCACGATCAGTGATTCCACCAAAACCCCTTCGGGCAGCTCGACGTAGCCGACGACATAGGGCTTGAAGCGCTCGGGTGAGCGATCACCCTTGTACGGCAGCGGTGGGGCGAATTCCTGTGTGGTGAACGTAAACAGCGTTCCCTGGGTGGACAATTCGATCGCGATGATGTCGTCGGTGTCATCAAACAGCTCGGGCCGCTCGGCCGGGAATCTCACCGCGCCGCTCGACCGGCGTTTGGACCCGAGCAGCACCGCCCGCCCGCCCTGGATCCGGAACAATCCTTCTGCGATCAGTGCAGTCATGTCATGCCACCTCGATTACCATCGCGGAGCCCATCCCTCCGCCGGCGCACATCGCCAGCACACCGATGCCGCCGCCACGGCGGCGCAGTTCGTAGATCGCCGAGGTGATCATGCGGGCCCCGGTGGCCGCGATCGGATGCCCCAGGCTGATTCCCGAGCCGTAGACGTTGACGGTCTCTTCGTCGAGGCCGAGTTCGCGCGAACAGGCGATGGCCTGCGCGGCGAACGCTTCGTTGATCTCGAACAGCGCGACGTCGTGCAGTGTGCGCCCGGCGAGCTCAAGTGCCTTGGGAATCGCGGCAATCGGTCCGCTGCCGGTCCGGTCGGGCGGAACTCCGACCGAACTCCACGACAGCACCCGCGCCAGCGGCTCGCGCGAAAGGCCGGGCGCGGCCAGCGCGACGATCGCCGCCGCGTCGTTGAGACCCGACGAGTTGCCGGCGGTGACGGTGAAACCGTCGATCTCCGGATGCAGCACCTTGAGCGCTGCGAGGCTTTGCATGCTGGTGTCGCGGCGCGGATGCTCGTCCTCGCCGAACGTGCTCGTGGTGCCGTCGGACTTTCGCACCTGGATCGGCACGATCTCGTCGGTGAACGATCCGGCGTCGATCGCCTTGATCGCCCGCTGGTGGCTGCGCAGCGCCCATTCGTCCTGGTCGCGACGGGAGATGCGGTATTGCACCGCGCAGTTGTGCGCGACGGTGATCGACATGTCCAGCGCCGGCGCGTCCGGCGTCGGCGGGTGCGACAATGAATGCCACGGATCCTCGTAGTCGTCAGCGTCCTTGCCGGTGGTGAACGGCTTGCGCTTGCGCACGATCGGGGTGGTGGACAGCGATTCCGTGCCGCCGGCCAGTACCGCGCGGTTCATGCCCGAGCCGATCTGCCCGGCGGCCATGGCCACCGCCGACAGGCTCGATGCGCATTGCCGGTTGACGGCCATGCCCGGCACATCGGTGAGACCGAGATCGACGGCGACGTAGCGGGCGATGTCGCCGCCGCCCTGCATGACTTCGGCCAGGATGAGGTCGTCGAAGTCGCCGGCCGCCATCCCGGATCGTTCGATGACCGCCGACACCACCGGCTTGGCCAGCTCGGCGGCGGAGACGTTGGCCAGGGTGCCCTTTCGCGCGGTGCCGATCGGCGTGCGCGCGGCGGCGATGACGATCGCCGGGGGAGTGGCTGTGACCATGTCGATCCTGACTGTCGGTGGGCTCCTGGCCGACGCCGCGGCACAGGGTATACGGTTATACAGATAACGGTATACTAGGTGAGGAGCGGCTACATCTGTGAAGGTGATCACCTCCATCGACGATGCGATCGCGGCGGTCGGGCAGCCGCTCGGTGTCAGCGACTGGCAGCACATCGACCAGCAACGCGTCGACGCGTTCGCCGACGTCACCGGCGACCACCAGTGGATCCACGTCGACCCCGATCGCGCGGCGTCGGAAAGCCCTTACGGCACAACGATTGCGCATGGATTCTTGACGCTGTCACTGATCCCGGCGCTCAGCCAGCAGAACTACCGTGTCGAGAACCGGAAGATGGGCATCAACTATGGGTTGAACAAGGTGCGGTTCCTGGCTCCGGTCGCAGTCGGAAGCCGGGTGCGGGTGCGCTCGGAGCTGCTGGAGGCGACGAAGGTCAGCGACGACATCGTCAATCTCACCGTGCGCAACACCGTTGAGCTGGATGGTTCCGATAAGCCGGCCGCGGTGGCCGACATGATCACGAGGGTGGTGTTCTAGCCATGCGCGTTCGCGTAGACAATTCCAAGTGCGCCGGCCATGCCCAGTGCTACGCCGTGGACCCCGACCTGTTCCCGATCGATGAGTCGGGCTACTCGAATTTGCAAGAGCACGAGGTCAAACCGGAAGACGAGGAACTCACCCGCCAGGGTGTGGCCGCGTGCCCGGAAATGGCCTTGATCCTCGAGGAGGATTGAGCGCCGGTCAGGACAACGAGGGCCGCAGGCCGTCGTAGGGCACGACGCGCCCGCTCAATCCTTCGGGCTTGCCGATGGTGCGGGGCACCAGCAGGCGGCGGCTGAACCGCCAGCCGACGTCGAGGCGAACCACGTCGTCTTCGTAGATGCCCAGAAATTGGATCGGGCGGCCATCCGAACGCCGCCGCGCCCATTCGGTGATCGGGAACCGGGCCGAAGCGCGCTCACCGCGGACGCACACCAGCCCCTGGTGCACCGTCTGGAACACAAACTCGAGATCGCCGGTGGTGGCCCGCAGGACCTCGGCAATGGCTTGCGGCCCGAGGGCATCCTCGGTGGTCGGCGACGACAACACGCCGTCGGGTGCATAGACCTGCACGGCCTCGTCGATGTCGCCGCGGGATATGGCGTCGGCATAGCCGGCGGCGAGGTGCTCGATGGCGATGATGTCGGCGACGTCACCGGCGCCCGGTTCGGGAATCAGCATGGCGTCTCCGCGACAGCGCGCATCCGCACGAACGCGGCGGCGACAAGTCTGTTGTCGCGGCCCTGGTCTCGAAGCTCGACGCGGCATCCGGCGGTTGACGAATGGACCCCGACGAATACCGGGGTCGCCACGAAGGGACCCGATCGCCCCGGGGCGACGATGGTCAGGCTGAGGTGCTCGATTACCAGCGCCTCGGTGCCGAGCTCGGCTGCCGCCGCCTGCAGCGCCGCGGTTTCGGTGATCACGAGCATCGGGCCGTGATGCAGCCGCTCCGTACCGATTTCCGGGCGAAGGCCGGGGATCTCGAGGAGGCCGTCGGGGCGTCGCCGTCCGGTGTAGGCCTGCCACAGCGGCGGCAGGTAGGCCGTGTCCTCGACGCCGTCGCCCGGCTCGGGGTAGACGTGGCCTTCCGGTGTCGGGGCGATGACGGACCAGTTCGCGGTGCCGAAGCCGATCGCACGATCCCGGGTCTCGGCGTCATAAATCCGTGCCTCGGTGAAAACCTGGGAGCGGGCTTCCCTGATCACCTGCCCGGACACCGAAACCGCGCCCGCATCGATCGCCGGGTCGAGGATCTGCACGTCGATCTGTGTGAGCGCCAGGATCCAGATCCTGTCGATGTTGATGCCGGCGGTGTCGAGCATGGCGATCGCCAGCGGCGCCGCCAGCACCGCCCCGGCCGGCGTGCGCAGATCCGGTCGCAACCGGATCTGGTTGTCTGCGTGGGTCCGGTCGATCCAGCGTGGCTTCGACCCGAGGTAGCGGTAGGTCATCAACGCATCGAGCGACGCGTCCCATTCCCCGTAGGGGCTGGCGGCCTCGCGGCGGGTGCCGGCATTGGTCATCGGGGTCGTCTCCTTGCCGAAGCGCGCGGCGCGCGGCGGGATAGCACTAAATGTTTATATGCTAGCCGCCCCGGCAGCGGAACGTCGAAGCTTAAACAGTTAAACAATCAGTGATTTTGGGCTAGTCTTCGCATATGCGGTTCCGCCTGCGGCGCGCCACGGCGCCGATGCGCTCGGGGAACTAAGGCAGCTCGTGCCGGCGACATTGGCAGGCCGCGCCGCCCTGATCACCGGCGGCGGCAGCGGGATCGGTCGGGGGACCGCGCTTGCGCTGGCCGACCGGGGCGCCGCCGTGGCGGTGCTCGGCCGGACAATCGAGCAGTGCGAGCAGACCGTGCACGACATCGAAAAACGTGGTGGCACAGCGATAGCCCTCGGTGCTGATATGACCGAACCCGACGACATCGAGCGTGCAACAGCGGCTGTCAGCGACGCCTGGGGGCGCATCGACATCGTTGTTCACTCGGCCCAGAGCTTCAACTACGGGCCGATTCGCAAGCTGAGCACCGAAGATCTCGACCAGTCCTGGCGCACCGGCCCGCTGGCGGCGTTCCAGCTCATGAAGGCGGCTCTGCCCGCGCTGCGGGAGTCGCGGGGACTGATCGTCAACATCGCCTCCGGCGTCGGCATCACGGCCCCGGCCGCCATGTCGGCCTACGCCATGGCCAAAGAAGCGATGCGCGCACTGACCCGGGTAGCGGCTGTCGAGTGGGGACCGTATGGCATACGGGCGGTGGCATTGTGCCCGTTCGCCGCGACGCCGGGACTGGACAACTTCGAGGACACGTTCGGGCTGCGCAGCGAGCGCGACCTGATCCCGCAGATCCCGCTGCGCCGCCTCGGCGATCCCGAGCAGGACGTGGGCCGCGTTGTTGCGTTCCTTGCCTCGGAGGACGCCGGCTACATCACCGGAACGACGCTGATGGTCGACGGCGGCTACAGCTACCTGCGATGAGAATCGGAGACCAGCCATGAAATGGGGAATCGTCTTCTCCAGCACCGGTTTCCCCGACCCGGACAGCGCTGTGGCACTGGCGCGGGCCGCAGAACAGGCCGGGTTCGAGTCGTTGTGGTCACCCGAGCACGTGGTCATGTCCAAGCACCCCGATGCGACCCCGTACCGCGGTTCACCCGACGGCAGCATGGCAAGGCTGGCCCGACGAGGCGGCATCCCCGACCCGTTGATCTGGTTCGCTTATGTCGCCTCGGCGACCAGCCGAATACGGTTCGGCACCGGCGTGCTCATCCTGCCCGAGCACCAACCGGTCGTGCTCGCCAAGTCGGCTGCGACGCTGGACCATTTGTGCGGTGGCCGGCTTCTGCTCGGCGTCGGCGTGGGCGACTTGCCCGAGGAGTATCACGCCGTCGGCACGAATTTCGCCGATCGGGGCCGACGGATGGACGAGTACATCGACGCGATGCGAACGCTCTGGGGCCAAGACACTGCGTCGTACCACGGCCGTTACGTCGATTTCGACCGAGTGGAGTGCCGGCCCTGGCCGGTGCGGCGATCCATCCCGCTGCTGATCGGTGGTTCATCCGAAGCGGCGATACGGCGCGCAGCGACCCGCGGTGACGGCTATTTTCCGTTCATCTTCCCCGGCCACGACCCGGAGGTCGAATTGCCGCGGCTGTTGGATCGGGTGCGCGCCGAGACCCGTGCCGCCGGACGAGACCCGTCGGCGATGGAATTCACCGCCGGAGGCGCGCGCACCGTTGATGAGGCCAAGGTGTATGCGGATTTCGGCATTCACCGGCTGACCGTTGCGATTCGGGCCCGCACGCTCGCCGACATGCGCGCTGAAGTCGCCCGGCTCGGCGACGAGCTGGTGTCGAAGACAAGCGATCTGTGAGACGTCGGCGATGGATTTTTCCCGGCTGCGCCTTAGCCATTCCGAACTGTTGCGGCTGCTGTCGACCCAAACCGAATGCACGCTGAGCTGGCTGAATCCGGAGGGATGGCCGGTGGCGGCCGTGCAGACGTTCGTATGGCACGACGACGCGTTGTGGGTCACCTCGTTTCGCGACCGCCCACGCGTTTCGTTGCTGGCACGCGAGCCGCGAAGCGCGGTGACCGTGTCCAGCATGGGAACTCCGCTGGAGGCCCAGCAGATGGCCAGTGCCCGAACGGTGGCAACGGTGCACGATGACGAATCCAGCGCTCGATGGTTCTACCCGATCTTTTCTCAGCGCGTGATCTCCGACCGGACCGGGGCACGGGCAATGGCCCGCGCGCTGGCAGAGCAGGACCGCGTGATCATCGAATTGCGCCCTCAGTCGTGGAACACGTTCCGCGGCGCGCGGATACGCGCAGGTTGACTCCGGCTTATTTGATCAGCCGACGTTGACCGGTCGTTGCGGTTGGCGCCGGCCCATGACCAGCTCGCTGAACGCCGAAAGGTAGTCGACGGCGGCATCAACCGAGGACGCGTCGACGTGCACGATCGCCCACGTCGCTCCCAGGTCGGCGAATTCGTCGATGCGCTGCAACGCTTGTTCCACGCCATCGTCGGCGTCGAAATCGACCACCGGCACGTCGATCTGGATGTCGACCGCGTATGGATCGCGGCCGGCCGCGGACAGCTCGGCCCGAAGTTCCTCCACGGCTCGGCCGAATGTCGCGGGCCCGTCGATGACCGCGGTGCGAATCGAGGAGGCCATGGCTGCCGGTGCGATGACCGGACACCAGCCCTGCCCGAACTGCACCACACGGCGTCGGGCGGCCTTGCTGTTCCCGCCGATCCAGATCGGTGGATGAGGCTTTTGGACCGGTGGGCTCAGCCACACCGGCGCGGTGGCGGCGAACCCGTCCTGGGTCACCGGCTCATCGGGGCGCCGCCAGATGCGCACCAGTGCCTGCAGGCCGTTGTCGAGCAGTGCCGCGCGCTGATCGAAATCCACACCCAGCGCCGAGAATTCCGATCGCAGGTAGCCGGCGCCGACGCCGGCGGTAAGCCGGCCGCCGGACAGAATGTCCAGGCTGGTCAGGTTTTTGGCCGCAAGGTAGGGGTTGCGGAAGGGCAGCACGTAGAGGTTGGTCAGCAGACGGATACGCCGGGTGTCCGCGGCCACGTAGCTCAACGCGGCCGCCGGATCGACCGTGTCGTGACCGCCGGCGCGACGCCATTTGATCGACGGGGCCGGATGATCGCTGAAAGCGATCGCGTCGAAACCACATTCTTCGGCCTGCACCGCCAGGCGCCGGATCACATCGGGCGCAAGGAAACCGGGCGCGGCGTCCGGGATCTCGCTGGGATATTCGAGTGTGAACTTCACCGCCGAATGTCCATGCCCGCGTCCACCTTGAGCACGCTGCCGGTGAAACTGCGGCCCTGCTCGGATATCAGGAACAGAATCGCGTTGCTGACATCCTTGGGCTCGATCATCGGCAGATCGGGCAGCGCGGTCTGCATGGCGTTGACCAGATTCGGGCTTTCCTCGATCACCTTGAACAGGGCGGGGTTCTCGGTGACCATCGGCGTCGCACAGTTGGTCGGCGCGACCGCGTTGACCCGGATGCGATCCGGTGCCAGCAGATTGGCATACGACCGCACGAGACCGGTGATCGCAAGCTTGGACATGTTGTAGGCGTCCGAGCCGCCGCGGCCATCGGTGAGGTCCAGTAACGCCGCCATGGAACTGGTGGCAACGAGATTGCCGCCCTGGCCGCGTTGCTTCAGGTGGGGGATGGCGACCTGGAAGGTGTTCCACACCCCGATCAGCATGATGTCGATGCCGAGCCGCAGGGCTTCGGATGCGTCGCGCTCGTCCGGATTCGTCAGGATGACACCCGCGTTGGCGATCACGGTGTCGACGTGGCCGAACTGGGCGACGCCCTCATCGAACGCGGCCTGCAGGGTGGCCTTGTCCCGCACGTCTGCTTTGCGAAACACCATGTCCCGCCCTGTCTTTTCGACCAGGCGCGCCGTCTCTTCCAGCTGCTCTGACGTGCCCAACTTGTACGGGATGACGTCGAGGTCTTCGCAGATGTCAACCCCGACGATGTTCGCGCCCTGCTCGGCGAACGTGACCGCGTGTGATCTGCCCTGACCACGCGCGGCGCCCGTGATGAACACGACGCGGCCATCCAACAAACCCATGACGGCTTCCTTTCCGTTGACGGGCGGCGACTCGGTGGCCTCGCCCAGAATCATACAACTATTTTAGTAATTGTCGGGCGTCGATCGTGTGGATCAGTAGATCGAGGACGTGCCGCCGCCATCGACGTGGAGGTTCATGCCGTTGAAGAAATCCGCCTTCGGGCTGGCGAGCATCGCAACGGCGTAGGCGACGTCGTCGACCTGGCCGATTCGATGCACGGTCTGACCGGTGCCCTTCAACACGTATTGTGCGGCCCGGTCGAGATCATCGCCCCATCCCCGCCGCTCGGCGAAGACGCGCAGGAAGTCGCGCAATCCCTTCGTCATGATCATCCCGGGCATCACCGTGTTCACCGTGACACCGCTGCCCGCCAACGCTTTTGACAGTCCCATCGACATGTTGATCATCGCGGCCTTCGATGGTCCGTAGTCGGGCTGGCCCGATGTCGGGATGATGCCCGCGGCCGACGCGATCTGGATGATGCGCCCCCACCGGTTCTCTTTCATGGCCGGCGCCAGGGCGTGGATCAGATACCCGGCGGAAAGCACGTTGCGTTGGTAGGTGACGCCCCATTCCGAGACCGGTAAGGCGAACCACGACTGCACTTCGGTGTCCGACGGTCCGCCCGCGTTGTTGACCAGGATGTCGATCCCGCCGAACTCAGAGGCCGCGGCCTCGGCGACGGCCGCGGCACCGTCTTCGCTGGCCAAGTCGCCGATCACCGCCACCGCCGTGGCATCGCGCTGCCGGATCTCATCAACCACCGCCGAGACACGCCCGACATTGCGGCCGTGCACGACCACCGAGACGCCCTCGGCGGCCAGCGTTTTCGCGATTCCGGCACCGATGCCCGAACTGCTGCCGGTGACCAGAGCCCGCTTGCCCTGTAAGCCGAGGTTCATCGCATTACCTTTCGTGCACCGCATCGAGGTGGGTGTAGCGTGGCCGCGATCGGTATGCGAGGCTGAACCTGGCATCGTGCCAATCATTTTCCCGCCGTGTGGATTTCGGCCTCACAGACGCGTGCCCCGCTTGAGCGCGGTGAAAAAGTCGTAGGACGGGTCGTCGCCGTCCATCCGCCCTGCAGCGATGCTGCCGTTGGTGATGGGATTGGCCGGGTCGAGCGCCGCCGGCACGGCCATTTCATTCGCCCAGTCGACGGTGCATTTGCGGTGCGCGATCTTCCACTGTCCCTCGCGCCGGGAATAGCGATCCAGATAGCGGCCACCGGTGATCAGCAGGTTGGCCGTGTCCCCGGATTCGGCGCGGTGGTAGGCGATTACATACGCCTCGCCTTCCGCGCTGTCCGGGCCGGTGAGCCGAATCAGGTGGTTGGTGATGTTGTGCTGGATCACCGCCAGCCCCGCCTCCATCGGCTCGATCAGGTCAAGGAATTCCGCTGCGGTATTGGTGGGGTTGATGCCGTGCTCGTCGCGGGCGTTGCGCTCATACAGCGACCGGGCCAGGGCCACGTCGCCGCGATCGACGGCGCGGCAGAACTGCAAAACGAGGTCGCGGATCGCGTCCTTTGCGACAAGCGCATCGATGCCCGTCTGGTCGTCATGCACTTGTTCCGAAGCGAGGCCAGTCATTTCGTTCCGATCCTTTCGCTAGTGATCAGCCGGCGCGGCCAGGCTGCCGGTGATGGGCAGCCGGGACTCTGTCTGTCGCCACCGCAGCTGCGCCTCCTGGGCCGAACAGTCCAGCAGATCGGTCAGTGCCGAGCCCAGGATCACCGGTCCGAACGTGATGACCAGCAGCATCGCGGCGACGGTGCGCAGTTCGTCGGGATCTTCGGCCAGCCCCTCGGGTCGCTGTTCGCGCAGTTGTTCAGTGGTGCGGTGCACGGCTTCGGCGAACCAGCGCTTGGCGTTCGGGGTGGCCTCGATGAGGATCCTGCGAATGTAGGCCGCCAGCATGGGGT
Source organism: Mycobacterium branderi (assembly GCF_010728725.1). NCBI lineage: Bacteria > Bacillati > Actinomycetota > Actinomycetes > Mycobacteriales > Mycobacteriaceae > Mycobacterium > Mycobacterium branderi. The sequence goes on along the minus strand of NZ_AP022607.1, from coordinate 743,613 downwards.
TATCGGTCATGAGATCGTCGAAACCGGCGAGCTCCGGGCGTCCGGCATCGAATTGCGCAACGCCGACGGCTTCGGCGGCAGCCACCAGCCGCGCCAGCACCCACCCACGAACATCGTCGGCCAGATCGGCCTTCGTCTTGTAGTGGTGTTGCACGACCCCGACGGAGACCCCGGCGCGTGCCGCCACCTGCCGGATGGTCGTTGCATCCAGCCCCTGCTCGCCGACCAGAGCCAGTGCGGCCGCACGGACTCTGGCCTTGGTAGTCAGGTCGCTTTCGTCGATTGTCGCCATGGTTCTGCTCCCGTTTCTAATCCGCCACCCGCACAACGATCTTGCCGCTGTGTTTCATGGAGTCCAGTAACGCGACGGCGTCGTGCACGTGGCCGAAGTCCAGTTGGTGGCCGACGCGCGGACGCAGCCGTTTCGCGGCTATGCCGTCGCGGATGAATTTCTGTGCGCGCTCATCGCGGTCCGGTTGTTCGCCGAGCAGCATGGCGTAGCAGGCGAACGTCAGATTTTTGTTGACCGCCGCGATGACGGGCAGCTCGGTGGTTTCGGGCGACGTCGCCCCGTACAGGATGATCGTGCCGTGCGGCGCGGCTGCTTGGGCGAGCAGTCCGAAACCGGGCCCGCCGATGGGGTCGAAGATGTAGTGCGCGCCCGCACCGCCGGTGATGTCGGTGATCCGGGCGACCAAATCCTCGTCCTCGGTGACGATGACCTCCGTGGCGCCCGCCTCGCGGACTGCGGCTGCCTTCGCCCGGGTTTGGGTCACGCCGATGGGTTTGGCCCCGATCGCCAGGCAGATCTGCATCGCGGCATTGGCGACGCTGGACGATGCGGCGGTACAGAGCACCCATTGACCTGCTTCGATGGTGACCAGCTCGACGAGAGCGCCGTAGGCGGTCATAAAACTTGCCCACAGCGCGGTCGACTCTGCCGGACCCAGCTCGGCGGGACTGGGCACTACCAACCGGGCGGGAATCGTCATGGCTTCGCCGTAGCCGCCGTAGCGGTTGACCTCCATCACCGGAAGTGTCGCCACCCGGTCGCCGACGGCAAAACCGGTCACCTCGTCGCCGATCGCCACCACCCGCCCCGCCGCCTCGTATCCGATCCGGGACGGGAACACGGGTTTGATCGGATGCCACCCCTCGCGAAAGAACGTGTCGGCGCGGTTGAGCGCGAAAGCCTCGACGGCGATGGTGAGTTCACCGGGGGCGGGGTCGGGCACCGTAACCGATTCGACTTTCAGGACTTCCGGTCCGCCGTGTCGATAAAACCGGACGGCTTGGGCTTTCATGATCCGCGGTCCGGACCCGCGTAGTCGAACAAGGCCGACAACGAGCGGCGCGGCCGCTCGCCGTCCCATCCGTCATGGGCTTGCGACAGCGTGGCCAGCAGCGGCTCGAATGTCACGTGCAAATCGACCACCTCGAGGAATCCGCCGTTGAGTGCGGTGGTGTCGAACAACACGGTGCGCTCGCCGAACGCTGTCGTCAGTTCGAGCGCCTTGCCGAAACCGGCCTGCTCGCAACGCGTGACGCCCTTTTCGTACGGCTCGCGCCGCACGATGTGATGGAATCCCGGCCCCCGCGCAGCCAACGCTTCACTGAAGACCGAGCGGTCGCCGTCCAGCGGCTGGATCAGCTCGATCAGCAGCCCGCCCGAAAAACCGAACCCGACATCGATGGCCAGCGGGGCCTCTTTCCCCCGGTAGTGATGACCGGTCGGGAACCGCATCGGCGCGCTGTAAAACGGTCCGGCGCCCCATAATTCGATGAACTGCCCGATCGCGGCGTCGAGGTCGTCGACCACATGCGCGATCTCGATGACGGATCCGGGGGGCTGCAGCATGTCAACTCCTCAGAACGCGCTGCGGTGCGACCCGCCGTCGACGTTGATGAATTCGCCGTTGATGTAGCCACCGAGGTCGGAGGCGAGATAGACCACCAGGCTGGCCTCCTCCTCGGGGCGGCCGACCCGGCCGGCGGGGATGTCGGCGGTCACCCCGCCGAGTACCTGCTCGGGCGGGATGTTGCGTTCGGCGGCCACCTTGCTGACGTACTCGTGCATGCGTTCGGTGCCTATCCAGCCGGTGGCGACGGTGTTGACCGTGATGCCGTACCTGCCGAGCTCGTTGGCCATCGACTTGTTCAGCCCGACCGCGGCCGCGCGGGTGCTGTTGGCGAGCATGTGGCGCAACCCGGGCGGCGGCTCTTTGGCCGCGCCCGAGCCGACGTTGACCAGGCGGCCCCACCGTTGTTGCTTCATGTGCGGCAAGCACGCGCGTGCCATGTACACCAGGCTGATGGTCATGCGCTGGAAGGCGTCGATGAGGTTCTCATCGGTCAGATCGTCGAAGCTCGCCGGGCCCGGTCCGTGCACGTTGGATACCGCGATGTCGGGCGGACCGAATGCCTCGGTCGCCTCGGCCACCGCGCGCACCACGTCGGCTTCGACGGTGAGGTCCGCGGCCACCCCGATGGCCGCACCGCCGGCCCCCCGTATCGCGGCCACCGTCTCATCGAGCGCCTCCTTGCCGCGCGCGACGACGGCGACCTTGCATCCTTCCTCGGCGAACATCTCGGCGGCCTTGCGACCCACGCCGCGGCTCCCACCGGAGACCAGCGCGACTTTGCCGGCGATTCCCAGATCCATTTTTCTTCTCCGTTACTGTGTCGGTGCGGTGGCGCTGCGCGGCGACGTTGTCACCGGTTCCGGTGCGCCCATCGCGAAGCGTCCCTGGTGAACTCGGTCGCGGTACAGACTGAACGACCAGGCATCCTGGTCCTGGCCGTAGAAGGACGTGTCGCGGTCCTCCCACCGGCCCTCCCAGTGCATCGCGGTCACCCAGGAGAACAGGTTGGGTCTGGCGTGAAACGGTGCACCGTTGAGGGCTTCGCCGGTGACATCTAGGGTGCGCCCGGTCGCGTCGGTGCCCGTCACCCGCACCACCTCGGGACGGCCGCTGCTGTGCCGGCGCACCACTTCGCGGGTGGCGCCGGCGAGGCGACGCACTTCGCCGTCGACAAGTAGCACCCCGCCCACGCAGCGATAGTCGTCCTCGGATGAACCGGCACACATGAGGTGCCAGGCGAGCCCGCGGGAGGCGACGCCGAGTGTCGTCGTGGCATATCCCATGCCGTCGCCCAGATCGGGCCGCGGCCCCCAGGAGCGGTCGCGGCCCACGTACGAGTCGACGACGTGACGTTCGTCGTCGATCTGCAGCCACCCCCGGGCATGCCCGAGCTGGTCGTAATGGCCCTTGCCTAAAAACCGCAGCTCATGGTTGAGCACCTCGTAAGGCGGCGCGATGCCCTCCCACGTCACATCGAATGCCGTCTGCTGGCGCATCGAGGCGGGGGAGCGATACCGCAGCCGATATGTCATCAGCGGCTGCAGGCATTCGATGCTGACGCCGTTGGCGAACGTCACGTTGGGAAGCTCGCCCTCGGGCATCGGCAACTGCTGCTGCCAGTCATAGAGCCGCATCTGAAACGGCGACGTGGCGAAGCCCTGCCACACCGCCACCCCGCAGGTGGCCACTCCCAGATTGGCGCGCAGCCAGGGATAGACGATGCACGACAGGCCGGCCGCGGGCGCATCGAAATTGAAGTAGTAGGTCTCCGACCACCAGAAGTCATCTGAGACAGGCACATGCAGGGCATCGTCGGCGCTGGTGATCACCGTTTGCGTCCCGGCTCATTCGCTCGCACAAGCCGACCCTCTCACCCATCGTCCGGCATGTCAATGTTAATGTATCGAAATCAATACAAACACATCGTCGGGCGGTATGCTCGCATGGAGGCGGTTCACGAAAGGACGACGATGGCTATTGCCGATGCGGTCACCGAAGACGACAACCCGGTGCACGGGAATAGCGCACCGGACGCGTTTTGGAGTTCGTCGAACATCGGGGAGGCGATGCCCGGCGTGATGACGCCGTTGAGTTGGTCGATCTGGAGCGAGCCCGCTGAATGCAGCATGCGGGAACCCTTCGTTTCCATGGGAGTGCTGCCGCGGCGTGAACGCGGGGTACCGGCCGATCCGGCGGAGCGGACCGTCAACATCTTCTTCGGCCGGGTGGCCGGCCGCGTGGATTTCCTTACCCGGATGGGCGATTCGCTGCCGGGAACCTCGGGCGCACGGCTGGCCGAACGAATCTATGGCATCGTCCCGCCCAACTACCGGCCGCGCCGGCGCCGGCGCCGCTACCCGCTGATCGCGGTGCGCTCCACCACGGCCTTCCTGCGATTGCCCGCGCAACTGCGCGCCAACCAACGGGCGGTGGATCGCTGGTGGCGGGGGCGGATCCGGTCGGTGGCGACGATGAGTCTCACCGAGGCCATCGCCCAGCTGGCCGACGCGCGGGAACACTTCCGGCGCAGCGTGATTCTCGATGGGCAGGCGGTCGCCTGCGTCGTACAGCCGGCGTTCGAAGCGCTGTCGGCCCTGGTGGCCCGCACCGGCGTGGGCGATATGACCGACTTCATGAGCGGCTATGGCGAGCACGCCGAAACCGCGATGGTCCACGACCTGTGGGCGGCCTCGCGCGACAAGCTGACCGTCGACGAGCTGGTGGCCCGGCACGGCTACCACGGACCCAACGAAGGGGAGCTGTCCGGCCGGGTCTGGCGCGAAGACCAGGGCCCGCTGCGCAACGCGCTTGCCGGCTGGGCGGCGATGGCCGATGACGCCGATCCGCTCACCGCCGAGCAGCGCAAACGCGCGGAACGCCTCGAGCTCGAGGCGCGCCTGCTGGCCCGTCTGCCGGCCTGGCAGCGCCCGCTGGCACACGTGGTCCTGTGGATGGCGGCACGGGGAATCCCGATGCGCGGCGTCGCAAAGGCGGCGTTCCTGCAATCACTTGACATGGCGCGCGCGTGCGCCCGCCGAATCGGGACCTGCCTGGCCGAGCAGGGCGCGCTGGACGACCCCGAGGACGTGTTCTTCCTTACCGTCGAGGAGATCGCCTCGAGGCAGAGGGCCGACTGGACCGCCCTGGTGGCCCGCCGCCGGGAGCGGCACCGCCAATACCAGGCGATGGAATTGCCGCCGACCTGGCTGGGCATGCCGACGCCGCGCACCCACACGCCGGTCGATGACATCACCCAGTTGCAGGGGGTGGGAGCCAGCGCGGGCGTGGTCGAAGGGCCGGTGCGTGTCATCTTGGACGCGGCCGATCCGGACGCCGAGATCGAACCCGGGGAAATCCTTGTCACCCGGATGACCGACCCGAGCTGGGCTTCGCTGATGTTTTTGTCCAGCGCGCTGGTGGTCGACATCGGCGGGACGTTCAACCACGCCGCGATCATCGCCCGGGAGTTGGGGATTCCCTGCATCGTCAACACCAAGCATGGATCGCGGGCGCTGCACACCGGCGACTACTGTCGCATCGACGGCACCGCCGGTACGGTGCAGATCCTGCAGCGCGCGCAGCAGGGCGTGCCGGAGGCCTGAGCACGCCGGTCACGCATGGCCGGCGGTGGCTTCGTCCTCGCGCGTCAGCCCGCTCGCCGCGATGAGTTCTTCGTGCAGCTCGAACCACACGGTGTGATAGGAGTCGGCGACCGGGCGCGCCAGCCAGGTGGTGTCCCCGGCGCGGACTTTATCCAGTGCACCGCTTAACTTTTCGCCGTAGCGCGCCAGGCGCGGGAGCTGCGTTGCCGCCGCGGCGATGACCGGCAGGGCGCGCGCATGTACGTCCTCGAGCCGCGCCAGCACCGCCGCGTCGTAGTCGGCGTCGTCGTGCATGTTCGGCGAGCCGTCCCTGAGCTGCCAATCCGCTACCAAAGCTTTGAATTCGGCGTTGACAGACCGGAATTCGTCATAGGCGGCCGCCACGGCCGGCACATCGAGTTCTGTGCGCTCCTGTGTCAGCAGCTCGTTAAGCCGTGCGCGGCCGTCGGCGCTGAGCCGCAGCGAGCCTTCGCCGGACACCAACCCCGATTGCTTCAGCGAGGCGATGGCCTCCGCTACGGCGGCAGCGTCGCCGCCGACGGTGTCTTGCAAGTCGGCCGGCGCGATGCGGCCCTTGAGCCGAACCGCTTGCAATACTTGAAGTTCGAGCATGGCTTCGCCTCGAATCATCTCGTGAGGTGTATCGCCGTCAACATCGTGATCAATGGTGTCGGCGAGCAGACGTCGGACAGTCCGTCGGCCAGCGCGTCGCGGACTGCTGCCTCTGAGTCGTCACGCAGGCAAGGGTGATTGCCGCCGGCGTGCGCACGCAGAGGGCTGTGCCGGTAGGCGATCTCGGTCAGCGCGGCCAGGTCGGGGGAGTCGCTCTCTGACCACGCGGTCAGCTCGAGGGCGCCCTCCCGGACCTCGCCCTGCGTGCCATCGACGGTGATCAACGTCCCCGCGAGTCGCTCGACCAGTCCGCGTCCGCAGCCAACGACCGATGGACGACCCAGTTCGCGGCCGACCACCGCGGCATGGCTGGTTGCGCCGCCTATCTCGGTCACGATGCCGCGCGCGGCCAGCATGCCCTGCACGTCGTCGGGACTGGTGGCGGTGCGGAGGAGGATGACGTCTTCGCCGCGTTCGGCGGCATCGATGGCATCGTCGACATCGGTGTAGGCCCGGCCCGCCGCCACGCCGGGACAGGCGGCCAGGCCGGTGGCCAGCAACCGTGCCGCAAGACGTGTTTCGGGCTGCAGCGCCGGCAGCACAAGCGTGCGCACATGGTCAGGCGTCACCCGCCGCAGCGTTTCATCATCGTCGATGAGGCCCTCACGGCGCAGCGCGAGCGCCAGCCGCACCGCGGCTTGTGCGGAGCGTTTGGCTGTTCGGGTCTGCAGCAGCCAAAGCCGGCCATCTTCGACGGTGAACTCGATGTCCTGCACGTCGCCGGTGACCTCTTCCAGGGTGCGCGCCGCCCGCATGAGCTCGGCGTGCACCGACGGAAGCCGCTGCGCGAGTATCGCGATCGGTTCGACGTCAGCAACGCCCGATACGACGTCCTCGCCCTGCCCGCCGGCGAGCCATTCGCCGAATGCGGTGTTGGCGCCCGTCCTCGGATCGCGGGAGAACAAAACGCCGGTTCCGGAGTTTTTGTCCTTGTTGCCGAAAACCATGGCCTGTACCACGACCGCGGTGCCGGCAAGGTCATCCAGGCCGCGGTGGCGGCGGTAGACGATCGCGCGCTCGCTGGTCCACGACCGGAAGACCGCCTCGATGGCTCCCCGCAATTGCTGATGCGGGTCGTCAGGGATGCGCTCGTCGCCGCCGCAGAGCACAATGCTGCGGTACATCCGCAAGAATCGGTCCCGTGTGTCATGGGCGAATGCCGGTGAGAACTCTTGGGCCAGCGCGCTTTCCACTGCGTCGTCGATGCCGAGGTTGAGGATGGTGTCGAGCATTCCCGGCATGGATTGAGCGGCGCCGCTGCGCACGCTGACCAGCAGCGGCCGTGGCCCGGCGCCGAAGCTGCGCGATGTTTCGGCCTCCAGCCACGCCACCTTCTCGCACACGTGCGGCCAGATTCGTTCCACGGTGGTGTCGGGATCGTCGAACCAGCGGGCACACACGTCGGTGGTGATACAGAATGCCGGGGGTACCGGAAGGCCACGGCGACGCATCGTGTTGATGCCAAATCCCTTGTTTCCCAGCACGTCCGGCGACTGGCAGGCGGAGCCGTCGAGCAAGACCACGTCAGAGTCGCGACTGGGAAGATCGTTGGGGACGCGCGTCGTGATCGGCCCGTCCATCGCCGGGAAAATCGGTCCGACCTCACCTTCTGTAACATTACGATGTGTTTGTATCTAAAACCAATACAAGCACATCGTGCGCTGCCGGGGCAAGCGTATGCGGACAGCTATCCGGCCACGCGAGGACGAGGGCGAATTACTGTGGAGGCACACCGGGTGCCGACACGGCCTCCGACCACCAGGAAAGACGCTGACACCGCAGATGGCAGACCACACCGCAGCGCCTCACCGCGCCCCGGCGGCGGAGTCGTCGCCCCGGGAGCGGATCCGTCACGCGGCGATGGAGCTGTATGCCGAGCGAGGCCAGCGGGGACCCACGCTGAAGGCGGTCGCCGAACGCGCCGATGTTTCACCGGGATTGGTCCAACATCACTACAAGACCAAGCACCGGTTGCTGGCCGAGGTGCAGTCCTGGGTGTCGGAGCAACTGGCCGGCATCAGCGCCACGGACGGCTCGGCGCCGGGATCATTTGCCGGTCATCTGGCCCGCTACGACGAGTTCCTGGCTGCCAATCCCGTCGTTGCCGCGTACCTACGGCGCGGGCTGCTCGAATCGGCTGCGCCCGCGGACTGGTTCCGCGACGCGATCGAACATCGATGTGCACAATTCGCCGACGACGGCTCGCCGGACTCTGCTGTCGCGGCAGCCATGAGCACGCTGGTCGAAGTGGCGCCCGTGCTGCTGGGACCACTGCTTGAGCATGCACTCAAATGCCCCACGGCCGAACTGAATACACGGTGGCGCCGGGTCGAACGCACGGTGCTTGGCTTGGCGTTCGACCGCCCGAGCGAAAATGCAGGTCCCGACGATCTGACGGCCGAGCCGACACGGTGAGCTGATTCGGCTGGACGCGCACGGTAGCTAATTTGCGTAAATACGTCGTACCATAGTGACATGATTACGACAGCAGCTGAGCTTCATGACCTGCTCGGGCGGGTGAATGAAGCGACCAAGCTGTTACAGCGCTCTAAGACGGTTCCCGACGAGGTAGCCCGGCTCGTGGACAGCCTGGAACCGACGCTGGGCGCGGCGACGCCGTTGCGATTGCAGGCCGACCCCTACCTGATGACAACGCTGTGGGCAGCGGCATTTCGCGCAGAAAAAGCACTCCGCCATGACAATGACACCGACCAGCGCCGCGATATTCGGGTAGCCCTCGAACAATTCCGCCATGCCTTGCGCGACATCACCGAAAACCAGCCATACGGCGACGATGCTCCGGTGCGCGACGTACTTGGCCGTACGGCCGAAATCCTCGCGGCTCCGCAGAAGACACTCGCGGATCTGCTGGGCGTTTCGGTGCGCCAGCTTCAGCGCTGGCTCGCTTCGGACGGACCGCAGCCGGCCGCAGATGACGCCGCGCGTATCCGCATTCTCGGGCAGGTCGTGAACCAGTTACGCCACTCGTTCACGGGTCCGGGAGTCGTGGCCTGGTTTCACCGGGAGCACCCGGTGCTCGCCCGGCGCCCCATCGACCTGCTCGATGATCCGCTGTGCTACCCGAACCTTCTGGGCGCCGCCACCGGGGCTCGTGCCATGACGGGATGAGACTGACGGCATTTCGCCACGCGTCCTACGACTCGCCGTGGTGGGCGTTCCCGAGCTCGCGCTCCGGCCGTTTCAGTCGTGCACGAAGCGACACAATCCAATACCTGTGTCTTCATCCGCTCGGCCCTGCCGCCGAAATGCTTCGCCACAACGTCGGTAGCAGTGGCAATCCCGACGACGTCGTCCTGAATTTGTGGACGGCAGTGCTCGACGTCGATGGCGTCATCCACGTCGACTTCGACGATTGCTCCCGATACGGGCTCACCGCTGATGAGCTGGTCGGCGATGACTATGCCCCTACGCAGGTATTGGCCGATGTCGTTCGTGACAGCGGAGCAACCGCAATGATCGTGCCCTCGGCTGCGCTGCCCGGGACCCACAACGTGATCTTGTTCGGAGCCCGAGTCCTTAACCCCTTTCTGGGCGCACCGCTTACGCCTGAGGAAATCCCAACCGGGCACCTTACCGACGCAGCACGCGCCCCGGCCGAGGTCGCTTCGTACGTCCGATGGTTCGGCGCTCCGCACAAGGCGCTCGAGCAATGGAAGTGCACCGGCAAATACGACCTATTCGACGATCCCCTGGCGTCACGCTGGTAATCGAGTACAGCGTCGCTCTCGCAAGCTCGTCGGCTCAACAACGGCTTGCCGGTCGTCCCTGGGCACGGTTGAAGGAGTAGCGCAGGACCGGTACGTCGGCTGTCTGGTAGGAGTGGCCGCCGACGCCCGTTGTATGCGTTAGTCAATCAATGATTGACTAACTGCCCAGCGCTGCCTAATGTGACCTGCGTCTCTTTGCCGCAGAGGGTAGGGGTGCGCATATGCACGTGACGATCGAGAAGGCCTCCGCGTGGTTGGGGCTGGCCATGGTCGGCGCATTCCTGGTCATGTTCTGGTTCATTGCCGGTGTCATCCCGCCGATGCGGCCCAGTGACAGCGCTGAGCAGATCGCGGCGATCTATGCGCACAAAAGTTGGCGTATCCGAATCGGTTTGGCGTTGATGATCTTCTTCGCGTTCCTGTTCGCGCCGTTCTTCGCACTGTTGTCTCGCCAAGTCCGGCGCATCGAGGGCTACTGGGGCGTGATGTCGCTTACCCAGGTGATGTTGAGCGTGACGTTCCCGTTCGGCTTCTCACTGTGCGCGATTTTCGCGGTCGCGGCCGCGTATCGCCCCGAGCGCGCACCCGATGTGACGCAGGCACTCAACGACGTCTTCTGGTTCATCTTCGTAGGGCTCGTCGGCCCGCTGATCACGCAAGTGGTCATCCTGGCCTTCTGTGTGTTCATCGACAAGCGCGAACGGCCGAGCTTCCCACGCTGGTTCGGCTACTTCAACATCTGGTACGCGGTGCTGGGCGTGCCCGGCTGCGCGATCTATCTGTTCAAGACCGGGCCGTTGGCCTGGAACGGGATGTTCGCCTTCTGGATTCCGCTGACCGTCTTCTGCATCTGGATGATCGTCGTGACGGTGATGCTCACGAAGGCTGTCGACGTCGAAGCGGCTGAACGCGCGGAACGCGCGGAGCGCCGGGAGTGGGAACCGGCGGCGTGACCCAGATGGTCCTTCGATCGGTCGGCGATGGCGATCGGTCCTCGACGGCTAAGACCGCCCGCCACGTGCCGGGCGAGCCCGGCGTGTGGATCTTCCTGTTCGGCGACATGGTGGTGTTCGGTGTTTTCTTCGGCACCTTCATGTACCAGCGTGCACAGGCACCCGAGTTGTTCGATCACTCGCGCCACACCCTGAGCATGGGCATCGGTCTGGCCAACACGCTGATCTTGCTGACCAGCTCACTGCTCGTGGTGACCGCCATCCGGGCGATCCGGTCATCGCAGCGCGGCGCCGCGCAGGCACTGCTCGCGGGAGCCCTGATTTGCGGGCTGGCGTTCATCGGGCTGAAATCCGTCGAGTACACCGCCAAAGTCGCTGAGGGCCACGTGCCGACGCAGAACGACTTCTACCTCTATTTCTTCATTCTCACCGGCCTGCACCTATTCCACGTGTTGATCGGCGTAGTAGTGCTGCTGCTGCTGTTGACCCAGGCCCGGCGCACCGAACTGAGCGCGACCAGAATGGCCGTTGTCGAAGGCGGGGGATGCTTCTGGCATCTGGTCGACCTGCTCTGGATCGTCTTGTTCGCGCTGCTGTATCTGGTGAGTTGATCGATGACACTTCCATTGCTGCTGCGGGCCCGGTCGACACTGGTGTGGCTGGGACTTGTCATCGTCACGTTGGTGTCGTGGACGGTGGGCGCCGAGCACGGGGTCGGATCAGGTGTCGGCGTGCTGGTGTTGGCACTGGCGGCGATCAAGGTGCGTTTCGTCGGCCTCGACTTCATGGAGTTGCGCACGGCGCCCTACATCCTGCGCGGCATCTTCGAGGCATACTGCATCACGTTGTGGGTGGTTCTCGCCGGTATGTATCTCTGGCTCTGAGGCTTCGGTATGGCAGGTCAAGGCCGACGTGTTCGGCGCGGCAGTGCTCCCGGATTGCTCGAGGCGGCCGCCCGGGAGGTTTTCGCAGAGCGTGGCTACGGCGCCACAACACGCGAAATCGCCTCGCGCGCGGGCGTTTCGCACGACCTCATTTTTCGGTACTTCGACACCAAAGAGAAATTGTTCTTCGATGCCGTCGTGGCGCCGCTGCTCGACGCGGTCGGCGGGCTGCACCAGAGCTGGCTCGAAGATCCCGCGCTGGCCACGATGGATCACGACCGCCTGATCCGCCGCTTCACCACGGTGTTCTACGGGTTCATGGCGTCAAATCAGTCGATCGCCCGGGCGATGGTGCACGTGTTCGCCGACGAGTCATCTGGTGGTGAGCTCGACCGGGTGCGTAACCAAATCAGCGCGACGCTCGAGCCGTTGATAGCCCCAATGGAACGCTACGTGGCCGCCCAGGGCCTGCGGCACTCGTCGGCGGGGCTGCAGCTGCGACTGCTGATGTTGTTCGTCGGTACATCGGCGACGTTTCTGCGCAATACCTATCGCTGCGATGACGATGTTCCCGACGCCGACGCGATCGTCGAGGAATTGTCACTGATCATCGCGACCGGGTTGCAAAGGCCGGTTCAGGACTGAAGCCGATCGCCTCAGGCGTGCAGTAGGCAGCGCTGCAGCAGCGTGTCCGCCAGCCAGTCCGGTCGGCTGATCATCAGATCGTGGCAGGTGTCGACCGGGATGATCGTGTGGACACCGCCCAGTGCGGCGATGCTCTTCTGTTGAGCGCGCTGGGTCAAGATGCGGTCGCGCCGGGTGAGAATCCACGTGCGCGGGATGTCGGTGGGCATGGCAGTGCGGTCAACTTTGTCGTTGTAGAGCCGAACGGAATCGCGATATCTGTGCGACAGCATGAATTGCCGTTGCTCGCAGGTCATGCCGTTGCAGAACGCCAGTCGCGCGACAAGTCCTGGCATGCGGAAGGGCTTGGTGGCGCGCGCGCTGTATGGGGCAAAGATCGACAGCGGCCCGCCGATGGCGTCCAAGATGCTGGCCCCCTGCGGCGGGACATGACAGGCGGCGAAGATCATCTCGCGCACTCGCGCAGAGCCGAGGGCACTAGCCACTCCGGGAACCGTTACGCCAGCGATGGAATGCCCGACGATCACCACCTCGGATAGATCAGCATCGTTGGTGTCGGCGACGACGGATGCCACGGCCGCAGCGATATCCAGGCCGCGCAGATCCCCGGGTTTGCCCCGGCGCCCCGGCAGGTCGACGGCCAGGACCTGCAGCCGCGGTTCGCGCGCCGCCAGTTCGGCCACCGTCAAATCCCAGCAGTCACCCGCATGTTCACCACCGTGGATGAGGACCAGTGCGGGCAGCGCCATCAGCCGACAATGCCTTCCGCGCACTCGCTCGGATCACCGACGCCGATCATGGTTCCTTCCAGGACAGGACAGTCTTCGGTAGGGGCGACGGGTCGCGTTCGCTGCGGCTTGCCGGCTCGGACCGCCATCCAATCACTACTTCAGCATTGTCTCAGCGGCTAGGGGCACATCGAGCCCGGCTTCCCGACGGGCTGCCTGCGCTCGGTCGCTGTCGGGTGGACGGCGCGCGCCCGGGCACGTTTGAAGGTCAGTCCGGGCTTTCTGCGCGGAAAGCTTGCCGGGATTCTTGTCGCCGAAAAACGTGCGCAACCGGGTGCAACGGTCTTGCTACGGTAAATATCGACAAACCGTAGCAAGGAGACGTATTCGATGCAGTCCGGGGTGCAAGACGTCGTGCTAGAGCGAGCGAGTATCGGGCAGCCGGTCGACCAGTACGCCGCCAGGCGCGGCGTTGGTGACCTCGGCGCCGCCCATAACCACGCGACGCTCTCGGAGCTGATGGCCGCCAACGTCGACGGCGCGCGGTGATGCAACCACCTCGCCGGCTGCGGGCAGCCCGGAAGGCGGCGTCAATCGCGTGCACGACGGCACTCGTCTGGTCCGTCGCAGCGTGCTTGTTCGCCGATCACCGACATGACGCCGAGGCGATCAAAAAGCAGATAAGTGCGATGCCAGGCGTTTTCGCCACCGATATGACCTACAACAGCGGCATCGGTGTAGGTAAACGCTTCGACATTGCGGTCAGGTTGGAGCGGGCGACGACCGCGGACAAAGCCGTGGCGATCGGCCGGACTTTCACCGATCAGCGACTGCGCCGCGGCTTAGGCGATTACGACGGGTCCTTGTTCGTGTATTACCCGACGGCCGGCACATTGCCCAAGGTTCCAGGAGACGAGGAGTCCGTCGCGTTGTTCGGTTTCGGGCATTCCGACGGCTATCCCGATCCCGCCGTCGACGATGTCGCGGCGAGCATCGCTGCGTGGATGCATGCCGTCCATTCGCCGGTCGCCGAACGCGTGAACCTGAACCAGCCCACCGAGGATGATCCCGCGAGCCGGGCGATTACCGTCACGCTCGCCCGCGACGCGACGCAAGCAAGCGCCACCGCGCTGCAGCGCAGTGACCCCGCACTCGACGATGCCTTGTGGACGTTGAGCCTGGTGGTCTCCGACGTCGGCACCACCCACAACTACAGCACCAGCCCAATGCCGCCGAGCGATACCGAACGTGCGTTGTGGTCCGATATCAGCGCGGTGATCGGCCGCTACTACGACGCCGACGGAAAGACCCACCCCCGCGGCAAGACCGATCAGACTGAGACGCACATCGAAATCAACATCGATCAGAGTCCCGAGGCCGCCGAAAACATCCAACGCATCGGACGCGGGGTGGCGGCGCTGCTGCCCAGGTTTGGCCATCCCGCCGCGATGGTGGTGCAGACTCCCGATGGTCCGATCGAAATCCTGGTTGGCGGCTGCTACCGGCACCAGCCCGACCATCGCCGGCTGCCGCTCGAGCTCGAGTTGTCGAAGCTCTACGAAAAGTGTTGAGCCACTGCGGTTTAGCGATACGCTTGGTAAGCGTCTGGGAAGCTGCATCAGCAATCGGCGCTGGTACGGGCATGACCGCCGGACTTGCGACCGGGACAGGTGCCCCCGATCCTTGCGCGTCCGGCTGCCCGGTGTGTGCGCACAGCGCCCCGCCGCTACCCCTCGAACCTGCGGCGGGGCGCTGATGCTTATGCGGGAACCAAGGCGACTTTCTGGTCCCGTACGGGATAACCGTTGCGCTCGGCGAGGGAGCGCAACTGACGCAGCGCGAAAGTGCGCGCCCGACCCGATTCGGGGATCACCACCCCGGCCCACAGACCTTCCGTGCCCGGCAGCTCGCAGGCTTCCCGAGCACACAGCCACCGCCGGGGACATGCCCGGCAAATCGTCTTGGCTTCGTCGTCGGCAGCCGTCGTCCACCGTTCCGGGTCCCGTGTGCAGGCACCCAGCGGGGGCTCATAACGAGCGGTTGCAGCCATCTCCGTTTGTTCCTCCAGTGAGGCTGCAATCCGCAGCCCCGATGGGCAGAAGACTACAGCACAAACTACAGCATTTCAACACCAGGCGCTGCACTATGGATCGGGTTGTCACCGCTTCACTTGAGAGCGGGGAACCGTGTGTCGTGTCTGCCCGGTGGAATAGGTCAGCCCGCTTGATGGCGATGGTTTGGGCTGAGCTCGTCCGCCCGCGCTATCTATCACCGCAGCTCATATGGATTCGTCACACAGATTCGCGCGGCTGGTCAGGCGGCGGCTGATTCGGTAGGGCGACGTGCCACCGCGTACGAGCAGTCATCGGCGAACCGTGCTCGCCGCGACGCTTGCCGCTCCGGAACTTCCGACACGGAACGTTGGAGACGGCGCGTCCCATATCCCGGCTGGTATGTTGTTTTTAGCCGGAGACGGTAGTCATGGCATAGCGTGCTGCAGCGCGCAACGGTTAAGATTGGTGCGGCAGCTCACGCAACCCGTTCGAAGGAATCGCCGGAGATGACCAACGTCGAGTCGACTGCCGAGCCTGCCCCGCCTTCCGGCCGCACCGTAGTGGCCATCGGTGAAGGCCCCCGGCCGACTGTGCGGATCGACGACTCACCAATCTCGCGAGGTGTTGCGGCTGTCGATGAGCCGCGGCGGGTAATTGGCGGCAGCCCGAGCGGCGTGCCGGGCCGAGGTGTGCGCACTGGTTCGGTGATCATCACCGGCAATCCGCTGCCAAATTGGGCGTTCCCACGGAGGGTGGCGCACTGATGTCTGATGAGTTGGCACCGACGCAATCCGTGGATCAGCAGCGATCGAACGGGTCAGAGGACCTCGACGTCACCACCACCTGGCAGATCGATGAGGAGCTCGACCCAGGTGTGCTCCGCGCCGGGGCGGCAGCCGCAGCGCGGCGCCGCGAACTCGACATCAGTCAGCGCAGCCTTGCGGCAGACGGCGTCATCAACGCCGGAGCTCTCATCGATTTCGAGAAAGGTCGCAGTTGGCCGCGCGAACGCACCCGGGCCAAACTCGAAGAAGTGCTGCGCTGGCCTCCCGGCACAATCGCTCGCATCCGCGAGGGGGCACCCGTCCCCGGAGAAGAAGCCACCGAAGTCCTCTCCGCTGAGGATCACGTGCCGTTGATCGCGCAGGCCGTCATCGCCGCAGCCGACAGCTGCAGCCACGCCGTCGCCGCGCTGCCACCGGTCAAAGATCCCGAGTTCACCCGGGCGGCGGCACCGATCCTGGCCGATTTGCGCCGGGTAGAGGCGGTCGCTGTCCGGGCAACCGAGATCGCCCGGGTCACCCCGGCGCTGATCCGGGCACTGAGCACGGTGCGCCACCACTATGACGACTTAATGATGCGGGGGGCGCTGGCGCCGGGCGCGTCGCTGGGTCAGCGCCTCTACGCCGCGCGCCGGCAGGCCAACTTGTCGGTGTCGGAAACCGCGCGGGCAGCCGGCGTGGCAGAAGACATGATCGTGCGCGCCGAAGCCGAAGATGCACTGCCTGCCGCCACCGCCGAGGCGATCGAATCACTGATCAGCCAGATCAGCTGGCGTTAACGGCTGGACTTTCCCACGGTCCTGCGTGCTCGCAGGGATGCCTGGAGCGGTCTCAGCGCGCGTACTCGGTAATCACGGCGCGTATCCGTCGAGGACGACCTCGCCGTCGGCGGTGAGAGACCTGACCAGCGTGACCCCGGGCGCGCCCATGAGGTCGAGCGTGTTCCACGGGTCTGGCAGGGTTGCCACGGTGGCGCAGGTGGCGCGGTCGGTGACGCGCAGAAAAATATCGTGGTGTTCGGAAGCGAGGTAGACGAATTGATGCCCCAGCCACGCCACCGCGGGCTGGGCGACGGCGTGCATGTTGCTCAGTCGCGCGCTGCCAGGCACATCGCAGCGTGGGCGGCCGTCCGGCCCGTACAGGATGACCCGATCCGGCGAGCCGGCGTCGGCCACCAGGTCACCAACCCGTCGGAGTTGCTTGAGGGGGAAGGTGCCGCTGACATCGGCGACCTGGCCGGTCGCCGCATTGATGTAGGTCTTGACGCTGTTGCTGCCGAAGCGGCCCACGTCAAGCAGGATGCCTTCGCTGCTCACTACTTTCACAAAGGCAAAGTCCACCTTCGGCTGGGTCAGGATCAGGCGGTTGGCCTGCACCTGTCCGGTGCGGGGATCGACGGTGACCAGCCGGAAACTGGGATGCTGATCGGCGTCGCATTCTTCGATGCCGGCCAACCGGCTCGCGGTGTCGGCGTCCCAGCCGCCTCCGCATCCGAGCGGATTGGGTATCTGCCAGATCTGCCGTCCGGTGCGGGCGTCAAAGCCGATCCAGTCAGGTTTGTTGCGGGCCACCAGAAACGGTGACGGCGTCCAGTAGCCACCGCTGTCGAACGCGTCGGCCAGCGCGGCGCCGCTGTGCGACCACAGCTGCGCTCCGGTGAGTGCATCCAGGCCCACCAGGGTGGGAGTTTGGGTTTGGCTCTGCGATCCACTCCAGTTGGAGCTGAGTTTGAGTACCACGGTTTTGCCCTGGTCGTAGAGGTGAACCTGGACGATGCGGACCTTGGCCGGGCCGGTGCGCCGATAATGCCAGCGTTCCTGCCCGGCCCCGTCATAGCCGAACACGCCATCGGCGGCGGTGCGCCACACCACGAAACCCGCCCCGCCGGCAAATACCGGCGCGTACTGGAAGGACTCCGCTGCGTGTTCATCGTATGGGGAGAGCCCTCGGGCGAGGCTGAGATGAAAGCGCTGGTGTCCCAACGTATCCGGCACCGCCGGCACAGCCACCGGTGCCGCGGTGGTCGCCTCGACGTAGCGGGCATCGTCACCGGCCCGCACCGCCGCCGTGCTCGCCGTCACGCCGACCAGCACCGCCAACACGGCACCGGCTGCCGCGGGCCATCGCTGTCCACCGCGCGCCAGCGCGCCGGCACCAAGCCCCGCCGCGACGGCCCCCGCCGCCGCCAACGCCACGGCGACAACTGCGGTCGGCAGCTGATCAGTCACGGTGAAGTCCGTCATCGCGCGGCGGTAGAGCGTCACCAGCTTGGTCAGGCTCAGGTTCGACGTTTCGGGCAGCACCAGCAGCGCCACCAGTGCCCAGACCAGCAGCAGCACGACCCAAGCGCCCATCGGTCCACCGGCAAAGCCCCCGCCCCGGCGGCGCGCTCTGACGTATACCAGCACGGCCACCATCAGCGCGGCACAGCCAACCGCAACCCACGCCTCACCCACAGCGACATGCTCGGCCGCGGCAGCGCCTGCGTAGTAGTCCCCACACTTCCCGCACGGGATGCGTTGCGCGACAAGTGCGCTGTAGAGTCCCACGCCGATCGCCCACACCAGCAGCACCGCCCCGAACGCCGCGGCAGCGGCGCGCAGCCACGCAAACCGCGAACTTTCCTGCTCGGTTGCCACGCGATCATCCTCGCAGGTCAAATAATGCTCCACCCGCACTAATTTTTGAGGCCCCGGGCCCCCAGCGTGACTGTTTGCCCGGCGCAGCGGCGCCTGCCTACGATCTCAAAAACCCGGCGCGACAACGCCCGAGGTATCACTTGGGGTAGGGATGACTGATCAGGTTGTGGGGTTGGTGGCGCGGGTGGTGAGCGCGGTGGGTGGCGGCGCTCGGCCGGGGGAGGTGGTGGTGGCGGTTCGGGGTGGCCGGGAGACCTACATCGCGTTTGGTGATCAGCCGATCGGCGCGGGTGAGACGGTGTTGATTGTCGGGGTGCGTGCTGGTCGGCAGGTGGAGGTGGTGCCCTGGCCGGCAGCACCCGATGGTGTCGACCCGCTGAGTGGTTAGGAGGGCTACTGGTGCTTGCCACGTCGCCCAAGGCCTATCCATCCTGAACACCTGCGAGGCAACCTCGGCTCAGCCAACTACAATCCCGACACCGCCACGACGAATCGAAGCGGCCAACGGCGGATCCTGCCGCGCTACTTAGCCTGCATCACAACGGTTTCGATCGGCAGTCTGCAGTCGCTCAGTGGAAGGCGTTGCCGGCCAGGTGTATTGGCGACCCATGATCGAACTGCTCGCGGCAGAACCGGGGACGTCGGCGCTGCGGCCGGGCTGAGCAATCAATTCCTAGGATGTGCGAATGGTGGAATTTCGCGATGATCAGGGCGCCGGATGGTCGGTTCAGCGGTGCTGGTGGCCGTCGCCGGGGTCTCCCGATCTCGGGGGCCTTGACGTCGAAGGTTTCTTACTGGGTCTTGCGTTGTGGCTGGCTGCATTGGTGTGGTGGCCGCTGTGGTTCCTGGCCAAGTGGTGCGGTGTGCGGTGGAAGATTGTGGTCAGACACGAGGGCCAGATGGTCCGCACCGAAAAGGTCCGCGGCTGGGACACTTCGCAGCACCGCATCGAAGAAATCGCCCTGAGTCTGCGCGCCGGAGTCGTGGCTCACCGCCTGATCAGTCCGGACGCTCAAGTGGCAAACCCGCAGCGGTGAGATGAGCGATCCCTCCGCAGACCCGCCGCGCCGCGCCCACGCGAGGTTTATGCGACGGCCCGAAATACTGCACAAGCACCCGCTGGGGCGGCTTTAGGGTCGGTGTATGCCCGATCGCCGCGACGACAAGTTCGACGAAGTGCGTCGCGCCTGGATCGCCCGCCATCAAGGATGGTCGATGATTCAGCGCCGCCGGGCCGAGATGCTGGGTCGCAAAGTCCGTGCCCGCCAACGCGAATTGGCCGCTGCCGTCCCAGATCCGCACGACGACACACTGATTCCACCGCTGTGGCTGCGCACCACGAAATCACCGGCATCGCAGGTGGAGCTGCTGGCAGTTTCGGTGGCCGTGCTGGCGGCCCCAGTGGGTTGGCTGGCCGGGTTTGTGCTCAAACGCGTTGTCACCCAACTGGTCCCGGGAACACTACGGGCCTACCCGATCGCGATGCTGTTGTGGTCCGGTGCGGCGCTGGGCCTGGTCATCGTGCTGCTCTACGACCCGGCTCCCACGCTGGGCCAAACCGTGATGATGCCGTGGATCTGCCTTCAGGTCGCTGCCGCACCGGTGGTGGCCGGCATCTACGGCATCGTCGAAGGCTGGCCGGCGGTGTCTGGATCGGATCGGTGGTGGCCGCTGACGCCGCCCAAGCGGGCCGTCACACCCGAGGATGCCGCGCTGATTCTCGGGCCTGACGACACCACGGGTCCGGGGCTGATCGATCCGCACCCGCTGCCCCGACACGGCGAACGGTCCCAGCCGTGGTGAGCACGCCGACGCCGCTAGGCGCCCGCCTCGGCGACCGCGTCATCGAAATCCTGCAGCAGCTGGCCATCGACCATAAACTCCCCGACCAGCCGGCTGTGAATGGTGCGCAGCCGCCGCATGCGTTCCTCCAGTTCGTTCAGGTCGCGGCAGGTGCGGTTGATCTCGTCCCGGAGCTGGTCGAGCAGTCGCGTCACCACTTCATCGGCGGTCATGGGTTTGGCGGCTTGTTCTTTGGCGCGAACGCTTTTGGTGGTGCGCGCGGTGATGCTCAACGGGTTGCCGCCCAACAAGACGACGGCCGCCGAGCCGGGCTGCCAACCCAGCGTGCGGTCGATGCGCAGCAGTGTGCGCACCGTGGGGGTGTTTTGGGTGTCACGGTCGCGGACCTTGGCCAGGGTGCTCGGGTTGGGGAAGCCGCGCCGCGACGCTTCCTCCTTGCTGATGCGCAACTGATCCAGGCGGGCGTCGACGAAGTGCATCAACCGGGGGACGCCGTCGGCGGGCACGTGCATGTCCCGTACCCTACCTCCCCCGATGCGCCAAGTCGGCACACAGATTGCTGCGGCCGACATCTGTCATACCCCGGCGCTAGCTTCGCCGCATGAGAACACTTATGGGCTTTTTGGCCGTGGGCACCCTCGTGGTGCTGCTGATCGTGGGCGCGATCGTGCAGCTGCTGGTCCAGCTCATCCCCTATGTGGTGCTGGGCGCCGGGATCATCGTTGCCGCCCGTGCGCTGCATCGCCGCGCCGGTCCCCGCAATCCGTACCGCGCGCCGGCCAGCGGCCGGGGCCAGCGCAGCGGTGCCTCGCGGGGCCCGAGGGGTCAGGAAACCGCTTTGCCGCAGGGCTGGGTGATGGTGCCGGTGTGGGTGGGCCCGCGGCCGGCGCATCCGGTGATCGACGGCGAGGTCATCGAGGACGACGACCGTGGGTGGTGAGAGCAGCACACCCGTGGATGTGGAGCGGGACTGGGCGGCCGAAATGCTGTTCGGCCCTGAGCCTTCGGCGGCCCCGCCCACCCGAGCCGTGACGAAAAGCGACGACGCCGACTTCACGCACCGCGCTGCAGAAACCGCCGCAGACGGTGAGTACCGCGCCACTGGAGCAGAAGGTGACGAGGCTTCGGCGCCCCGCGACGATGGCGATGAACCGGTCGAGCTCGACCGCCCAGACTCGGCCTCGCCACAGCCGCGCACCGACCAGCCCGACGATGTCAACGCCGGGGCAAAGAAAACCGCCTGGATACTCGGCGCCGCGGTAGCGGCCGCTGCGATGGCCATCACGGCCGGGCTGGTGACATTCAGCGACCATCCCGCGTCACCGCCACCGTTGCCATCCGTGGCGCCGCCGGCCCCTGCGGTGCCGGCGTCCACCGGCACCACCGCACCGACACGCGACCAGGCCATCCCGTTCACCGCCAGCGCCCCGGGCTGTCCCACCGCCGGCTCCACCCCTGCGCAAGCATTGACCGACACGACCACCGACTCGGCCTGGGTGTGCGTGCGCGGCATACCCGGAGCCGAGGTAGACGGACAGGTGCTCTACATCGATTTCGGCAAAACCTACAAAGTGTCGGCCATCTCGGTCACTCCCGGTTGGATTGCGAAAACCCCTGGGGGAAAGGACGAATGGTTAGCACATCGAGTGGTGAGCAGGCTGCAGTACAACTTCAACGACGATGACCACACCATCTTCGTCCAAGACACCGGCAACGTCCACGGCCCTGTCACAAACCCGCTGAACCGGCCCATCCTGGCGTCCCGGGTGACTGTGATCGTGCGGCAAACGTCGCGCCCGCCCGCCGGCCCGGCGACCAGTTCAAGCCCGGTCCCAGCCGAGCAGCCGGGCTTCGTCGATTCTGTGCTCGGCGCCGGCGCCGCGCCGGCACCCGCCGACAGCACGACGACCACCGGGCCCGCAGCCCCTGCCGAGCAGCCAGGCGACCCTGTCGACTACACCTTCGCGGTCAGCGCAATGAAATTCCTTGGATACCAACCCTAGTGAGCAATGGTTATGGCGCTTTCGAAAACCTGGGAGGACCGGCTGCGGCGGCTGCGCAGCGCCAGCCGCACGGCCGGGCGGGCCGCGATCGCCGTGGGCGCGCTGCTGGGCGCCATCGCCGCGTGCCAGGTGTTCATCACCCCGCAGCGCCCTGACATCGCCGGGATCGCCCGGCAGACCGACAACCAGGCCGCCCAGGTGGGTTCGTTCGCCAAGGATTTCATCGTCACCTGGCTGACTGCCACCGCTGCCGATCGCGCAGCGCTGCAACGGTTTATCACGATCCCGGCCGAGAAGGCCCTGCCCAGCACGCCGCCATACGTGGTTACATCCCCGAACTGCCATATGGTGGCGGCACCGGACACGGTCGGAGACATGTCGATCTATACGGCGATCGTGTCGGTGATGCAACGCCCCTACGCCTCAGCACCACCCACGCTGGCGTTCTATCAGGTCCCGATCTCGATGTGGCATCGCCGCCTGCGGGTCATCGGCACCCCGACCGCCAGAAACGACCCCGGCCCGGGGGCAGACATCAAAACCGCCTACACCAATGCGCTAAGCAGCGACAGCCCGCTGTATTCGCTGGTGTCAGGGTTCGTCGCGGCCTATCTGACGTCGACGAGTGGACTGGACCGCTACGTGACCGCGGGATCGGGGCTGGCCCCGATCGGGGGTTACCAGACCGCGGTGGTGACCTCGGCGGCCACCGACCGCCGCATCCCCGAACATCCGGCGCCAAAAGAGCGTATTCACCTGCAAGCACGCGTCTCCGCACAAACGAGCCAGTTCGCCGCGATCGATTTCTCCTATCCGCTGACGGTCGAAAATAGTGACGGAACCTGGATGGTGGCGGCCATAGACTTATCACCACAGATCAGTCCGGATACTGAACCCAAACCCGTATCAGCAGGCCATAGCTGAAATGTCTGGAGTTAAACGATGATCGAGACAATTACCGCCGACGAGCAAACCTTGGCGGTGGCGGGATTGTTCTCATCCGGCAAAGGGCTTGGCCTGGCAGCGGTATGTTTTCTGGCGGTGGTTGCGCTGGTGGTCGGGACCGCCCACTCAGTCAAGGCGCACACCAGCCACGGAGCGGGGTCGGGGATCACCGGGCAAATCGGCACGATCATCCATGTGGTACTGATCGTGTTGTCGTTGGGCATCGCCGCGGCGGTCGTGGCCGAGGCCAGACACCACGGCATCCAAAACCCGATCAACGTGGAAACTCCCTGGGGCCCCTGACATGCTCGACGATGCACCGGCCGCCAAGATCTACTCCGATCAGCGCAGCCTGCCGATTTATCTGGGTGACTCCGGGGATGGGTTCACGCTGCCGTTCAAAGACAAATGGCGTGCCCCTGACGCCCTTGCCTTCGTCATCGGTTTCGTCGTCACCGGCTCGGCGGTCACGGCGAACATCACCAGCGGCCACGCCTTGCGAACCCTGGCCATCGGTGTCGTACTGACGGCGGCGGCGGTGTGGCTGCTGGGCAAACTGCCCGCGCTGCGTCCATCGCTGTCCACCCGCGCGGCCTGGCTGTGGCAGAACAGCTTCCCCAGGGTGCGCTGCTCGCATCGGCTGCGCCGCTAACGGGGCGCTGTGATGTCGTCACTGGCTCCGCTGCGCGTCGTCGGCAACCTTCGCCTGACCAGTACCGGGGTGTATGCCGATTATCTGCTCTCGGGGCTGCCGTTCATTTTCCTCAGCGAGGAATGGCAAAACATGGTGGCCGCCGAGCACGCTGAGCTGTCGCGCACGCTGCCGTCGGGCTGCTCGATCAGCGGGCTGACCGTGCCGGTGCCTACCCGCCAGGTAGCCCGCAAGATGCTGGTCACCCATCCGGACCTGCGCGCCGATGCGCCAACCGGACCCGAGACGATCCCCGAGGCCGCCCGCCGCTGGGTGCAGCACTGCTGGCACTGGGAACCAACCATCACCGGCCATCGGCCGCGCCGGCGAATCTATTGGCTGAGCCTGCCGTTGGATTACGGGCCGGCCGGCCAAAACGCGACCAGCATCTGGCGACACTGGTTCGAGCTGGCGATCGGCCGCGACAAGGACAGCGCATCATCGCTGTCGTATTACCGCGAGCTGGCCGCCCAGATGACCGCTGCGCTGCCGGGCGTGTTCTTTCCCAAACCAGCCAGCGCTGAACAGATTTGGTGGCACTGGAACTACACCGCCAGCCGCGGGGTGTGGCCACACCCGCTGCCGTCGGCGCCGCACGATCCGGATGCCAGCCTGCCCGCCTCGGCGTTTAGCCCGGTGTATTTCGACCCGTCAGCGGCCCGGTTGCGCCGGCGGCGCTGGCGTGCCGCCCGCACCGACACCGAGGTGTTCCTGCGGGCATACCGCGAGCCCGCCGACGACGTCGCCGACTCCTATCAGGTGCTGCTGCCGCTGGAGAGTTTTCCCGACACCGGGATCAGCTGGCCGCGCGCCACGATCTTCAAGGTGCTCGACGATCTGACCCGCCCGGACATCACGCTGGACTGGACGGTCAACTTCACCTTCGAGGGCGCCGAGTCGGCGGCATCGACGGCCCAGAATGTCGTCAAGAACATTCGCGACCAGTACCGCCAGCGCGGACGTCACGCGCTCAGCGACGACGAGCTGGTGCGCAAGCTGGCCTCCGGCAAAGAGCTGGCCTCCGAACTCAAACGCGGCGCCGCCGAACGCGGCGTGAACCCCTCCATCGTGATCGCCGCGGCCGGCGCCGATCCCGACAGCGTCAACCACGCGGCGGCCGGGGTGTTGCGTGCCTACCGTCGGCAAAACATCGGATCGAGCCGCTGGCGGGGCAGCCAGCCAAGCCTGTGGCGCGCGTTCAACCCGGGCACCGAGAAGTCGGCCAAGCTCGGGGAGTTCCGCAACCCAACCACCAGCGAGCGCTTCGCCAAGTATGTGCCGCTGCTGGCGAACAAGCTCGGCAACAATACCGGGGTGCCGCTGGGCATGAATCTGACCAGTCCGGGGCTGCGTGATGTGGTTTTGCTCGATTTGTTGGATGCGCCCGCCCGGGATAATCCCGCGAATTTGGTGATCTGTGGTTCGCCGGGCCGTGGCAAATCGCACGTCAGCAAAAACCTCAATTGGTCATGGCTGATGTTGGGGGCGGGCCTGCATATCTTCGATCCCACCGATGCACGAGAGCACGAATGTGCGCTGGCGGACTTCGACGACAAAATAGTGATCGATTTGTCACGGCCCGGGTTCAGCCTCGACGGGCTGCGGATATTTCCTTACAACGACGCTGCGGAACGCACGATCGATCATTTGCTGCCGCAGTTGGGGTTTTCCGCGCTGAGCCGCCAGGCGGCACGGCTGCGCGCCCATCTGGCACCGGAGACCCGGGAGGCCAATGGGATCGGCAGCACCAACCAGCTGATCCGCTTTCTGCGTGAGCTCAAAGTGGGGCGCGACAGCGCCGATGACGACCTGCTGGTGGGCTTGGAGGGTTTGCGCACCGAGCGGGTCCTGCGTGCCCTGTTCGACGAAACCCTACCTGTCCCGGACCTGGCTGAAACACAGTGTGTCATCTGGAATTTCGCCGGGTTGGAGCTACCCGCGGTCGGCGAAGAGTATGCGGCGCACCTGCATGAGCTCACCACACCGGGTCAGCGGGCAGCTCAGGCGCTCTACGGGCTGGGCGCTGATTTGGCGCAGTCGCTGTTCTTTTCCCGCCCCGAGCGTCCCGACATCTTGGAAGTGGAGGAGTGCGCGGCCTGGACCAACTCGCCCGGCGGTCAAAAATGCGCCAATAAGGTCATCCGCCAAGGCCGCAAGGCGTGGACCGGGTTTGTCGGGATCAGCCAGCATCCGATCAAAGACTTCGCGGTGCTCGAAGACGAGTTCATCGATCAACGGCTGTGCCTGGGCTTCAACAAGGTTGCCATCGCCAAGGCCACCCTCGAATGGTGTGACCGCGATCTGCAACGTCATCCCGAGTTGCTGAAAAACTATGTGGAGAACACCAGCCCGGTGCAGCTGGTGGACCACGGCGACGACGCGATCGACACCCGTTACGGGAAGGTCATCGCGGGACGCGAGGGCGAAGCGTGGTACCTCGATGAGTTCGGCGGCTTCGGGAAAGTCGGTTTGTTTGAGGCCCCCACTGCACAACTGGCCGCCCGGTTCGACACCAATCCGCAGCGGGTGATGCAACGCAGGCGGGCCGGTGCATGACTGCCCGCCTGCACTACTGGTATCTGGCCCACCCGGGGCTGGGCCGCCCGGCACTCGTGCTGGCCACGCTGCAGGGGCTGTTCATGGTGACGGTGGCTACGGCGCCGCGGGCCAGCGCCTCCACCAACGCGGGCATGCTCAACTGGACTGGCCTCAAAGACGGCTACGGGGTGCCGATCGGCGACTACTACCTGGCGATCGCCTCGATACCAGAACAGATCACCCAAGCGGGCCCGCACCTGGACTGGAATCCGGCCAGCTGGGCCCAGTGGAGCCTGCACGCCGCCACCGTGACGGCCGGCTACGTCACCACGGCCAGCATCATGACCGGCGAGGCCGGAGCTTTCATCGGCATCATCGCGTTGGCACTGTGGCTGATGAAGATCACCGTCAGCACCTACTGGCTGACCGTGATCGGTGAGATAGCCCGGGCCGTCACCGCGGCGGTCATCCAGGTCACCACCCAACTGGGCCTGCTGCTGGTGACGATCCCGGTCGGCGTGTTCGCCGGTGTGATGACGATCAGGCGCGGCGAGGCCGGTCGCGGCTGGACGATGATCGGCGTCGCGTTGACGATGCCGGCGTTGTCGGTCGCGGTCTTCGCCGATCCCGCCGGCGAAATGTACGGGCCCAACGGGCTATTGGCGTTCGGCCGTCGTATCGGGTTTTCCGTTGCTGAGGCCGCCAGGCCGGGGGGTGCGCTCACCGGTGCCGGCTTCACGGGCCAGGTCGACACGCTGACGGCGAGCCTGATCACCCACACCGTCCGAGAACCGTTGCAGCTATGGAACTTTGGTCACGTCGTCGACCGGGTCGGCGGTTGCGCGGCGGCGTGGTCGGGCTCTGTGCGTCAAGGTGCACCAGACGGCCCGATCCGGGCCATGGCAACTTGCGGCGATCGGGCGGCGGTGAGCTATGCCGAACACCTGGACGGCACCAACGTGTGGATCGGCGCGGTGTTCGTGACCGCAGCGCTGCTACTGGCTTTGTTCATGGTGATGTCGGGCTGGGCGGTGCTGAAGGTGTCGGTCAAAGCGATCTGGACGACGGCGATCCTGCTGCCCACGTTGTGGCTTGGCGGCATTCCCGGCGCTCCTCAGCGTCGCGCGATGACTGTGGTCTGGCAGTTCTTCCGGCACGGCATCGAGGTAACGGTCTACATCGTCTATGTCAGCGTGATCGGGCTGGCGGTGGAACGGATCGTGTCGCAGCCGCTGCCCGCCGAACTGGGCGGAGCCAACCCGTTTCCGCATGTGCTGATGATGGGCGGGGTGTCGATCGCCGCGTTTGTCCTGTTGCACCACATCAAAGCCGACCTTTCCGGTCACCCGGCGACACGGGGGGTGATCGGCCGGGCCACCGACGTGGCCATCGGCATGGGCATGCACGCCGCGACCGGATGGGCCGGCTCTGCGGCCATCAGCGCGGGCAGGGGATTGACCCGGCGGTCGCGTCACACCGGTTTGACCCCGTGGGAGCAGATCGACCAGGCGGCGGATAAGCCCCGTGAAGTGCTGGGGGATCCCCGGCCCGGTTTCAATCCGGTACCGGACGCCGCCGACAGACTCGACGCCGAGGCCGCCCGCGCGGCGAGCGCCCGGCCGGCGGGCAGGCAAGCACCCGCCGAGGGTCAGGGGACTGCCGGCGAGCGCCCAGGCCCACACGGGCCGGCGGCCGGGGTCCCCCCGCTCCACGAGCAACCCGGCGAGCACCCTAAATCCAGCACGGCGGCCCACCGTCGTCAGGCAGGCCGGCGCCAGGGCGGACCGGCCCGCTCACCGCGGGCTGGTGTGGACGATCACGGCGTGGCGGTGGATGCCGACGCGCCGGCCGGCACCGCCGGCGGTCAGACCCCGTCGGTGCCGCCGATCACCGAGCTCCCCGCGACCGGCTACAGCGGGGACCCACCGCCGCCCGAACCACCACCCGAAGACGAGCCACCGCCGCCGGACGATGGGCCCCCAGGGCCGCCACCGACTACCGTCAATCCCATCACCGAGACATAACCCAGGAGCGCAGGAACAGCGATGACCTCGCCGACCGAACAGCGGCGCGCATTCGATGCCGCGATGAACAGCTACAAGATGGGCGATACCGCCAGGGCGCTGGCCGCCTTCACCCAGATCACCAATGACAACCCCGCCATGTCGGATGCCTGGCTGGGGCGCATCGCCTGTGGAGACCACAACCTGGACACGCTGGCCGGCGCCCACCAGCATTCCCGCGCCCTTTATCGCGAAACCCGCCGCCTGGGCTTGGCCGACGGCGACCTGCACGGGCAGGTCGCTGCGCCGCTGTATCTGGCAATGCCGGTGTGGTCACGCCCCACCATCGCCCTTGCCTACGCGAGTGCCCTGATCGCCACCGGCAGCTACGACGCCGCCGCGGAAACGCTCGACGACCCGGTCATCACCGGCGACACCCAGGCCGCCCAATGGCAGCAGTTCATGAAGGCAGCCCTCTTCCATCAGACCCGCCGCTGGCCCGACGTCCGCGCAGTCACCGCCGTCTCACCACCGGCGAACGCCACCTACGTCCTCGACGAGGTGACCGCTGCGGTGGCGGCGTTGTCGGCGGCGGCCGCTGCCAGCCTCGGCCAGGCACAAGCGGCGCTGCAGCTCACCGAGCGCATCTCCACCAACAACCCGTACGTGGCCGCCGACGTCGCCCTCACCCGCGGATGGTGCCTGCGCGAACTCGGCGACGAGGACGCCGCCCGCGCCGCGTTTCACGCCGCCACAGTGGATGGCCAACCGCTGGAGGCTGCGCGCCAGGCATTGGACAACCCTCATTACCGGCTGATCGTCACCGACGCTGAAACGATCGCCACCCGGACCGACAAATGGGATCCTGCAACCGAAACCAGCAGAGAACAGCGCGCCGCGGCGGCGCTGGCAACCGAGCAGCAAGAAGTACTTGCCCAGGCCCAGGCCCGGCTGGACGAGTTGATCGGCCTCGATGGGCCTAAAGAGCAGATCGCGGTGTGGCGCACCGAAATTCAAATCGATCAACTGCTGGCTTCCCAGGGCCAGGAAACGTCGACGACCAATGAAAACCACATCGTGCTCGAAGGACCCCCCGGCACCGCGAAGACCACCTTCGCGCGCATCGTCGCCGAAATCCTGTTCGGGCTGGGCAAGATTCAGCGTCCGGAGGTCATGGAGGTCACCGAGGAAGACATTGTCGTCGGCTACGTGTCGCAGACCGCGCAGCGCATGAAAGAGGTGTGCGAGGAAGCTCTCGGCGGGGTGTTGTTCATCGACGAGGCATACCGGCTGGTGCCCGAAACCGAGGGCCACTCGTTCGGCAAGCAGGCCATCGACACCTTGCTGAAGTACATGGAAGACTTCCGTGACCAGCTGGTGGTCATCGTCGCCGGCTATCCGAAAGAGATGCGCCGCTTCATGAAAGCAAACCCCGGCCTGGCGTCGCGGTTCCATTTCACGCTGACCTTCAACAGCTACACCCCCGATGAGATCGTGGCGATCGCCCAACACATCGCGGCCAAGGAGAAGATCGCGATCGCCGAAGAGGCCTGGCCGCTGCTGTATGCCGAGGCGACCCGGCTGCGGAACAGCCCACTGGGGCCCGGTACCGCTCTGGATGAGGCCGGAAATGGCCGCTACGCCCGCAAGGTGGTCATCGCCTGCAAACGTGAACGGGCTCGTCGCCACCACCGTCTCACACCAGAGCAACTCGCCGAGTTGGCGACCACCGACCCCTCGGCACTGATCGTCAACGCCGACGACATGCGCCGCGCCGTGGCCTCGGCATTGACCGGCGGCGCTGGTTCGGCGACCACGGAGTAAGGCGGCCACGGCGGTATGTCTGCGGCGTGTGAAAACGTGGTCGTCAAAAGCGCCTTCGTGAGCAGACTGGCGACCTCACTGTCCGAGTGCGCGGGAAGGCTACCCAGCGATGGGGGCGGCGAACTTAGTCCAGCGACTGGCCGGTCGCCGCATAGTGTCCGGCGCGGAAGCCGAAAACCATTGCCGGGCCGATGGTTCCACCGGCACCGCCGTAGGCGCGCCCGGTTACTCCGGCCATCGCATTGCCGGCGGCGAACAGACCCGGTATCGGTGCCCCGTTGACGTGCTGCACCCGCCCGTCGCGGTCGGTGCGCGGCCCGCCCTTGGTGCCCATCGCGCCCACCGACACCGGCACCGCATAGTAGGGGGCTGTGTCGATCGGTCCCAGCGTCTTTCCGGCCAGCGTGGTGGCGCGCTCGTCGCCCCAGTAGCCGTCGTATGCGCTTGAGCCGCGGCCGAATTCGGGATCGGATCCGTCCCCGACGTTGCGGTTCCAGTGTTCGACGGTGCGGGCCAGCCCGTCGGCGTCGATGCCGGTCTTGGTGCCCAGCTCGGCAAAATCGGCGGAGGCATTGAACCAGTCCGGAACCGGCTCTCCGGGTGCGACGCCCAGGAAGCCGTAGCGTTTCAGATGCAACGAGTCGAAAACGATCCACGCGGGGTCGTTGACGTAGCCGTCGCGAGGATCGAGGTAGTGGAAGGCGCCGGCCATCGAGTTGTAGTCGCAGGCTTCGTTGACGAACCGGCGGCCGGCCCGGTTGACGATGATGCTGCGCGGACGGGTGCGTTCCAGCCGCACGCTGCGGCTGCGCTGATGCCCGTCAATGGTGTCGCCGGGGATCTGCACGATCGGCACCCACCAGGCTTCGCCCATGTTGGCCAGCTCGGCGCCGTGGGCCATCGCCATCCGCAGACCGTCGCCGGTGTTGCTCGGCGGCGAGACCGCACCGTGCATCGGCCCGCGCAGAAACGCCTTGACCCACACAGGGTTCCACTCGAAGCCGCCGGTACCCAGGATGACACCGCGACGCGCTCGAAGGGTCGACCCGGTCATCCGGACACCAACCACCCGTCCGTCGTCGACGAGAAGTTCCTCGGCGCGCGCATCGGTGCAGGGCGTCACGCCCAAGTCCAGCAATCCCTTGAGCAGCCCGGCGATCAGCGCGGTGCCCGCAACGCACAAGTCGGCGCCCTCGTCGACGTCCGCGTGCAGCCGCGCACGGGTCTCGGCGTCGAACCCGACGTTGGACCAGTCCGCGGGAAACGACGTGATCCGATCACGCCACTCGCCCAACTGCGCCAGATCGTAGGGTGCGGCGCTGAATGACCTTCCACCGGAAGGCTGCCCGCCCGGCAGCTCCGGTTTGTAGTCGGGGAAACCGATCGCGATTTCGAAGCGCAGGCCGCTGTGCGCCTCGACGAAGTCGAGCATCGCCGGGCCGGTTCGCACGAACGTCTCGACCAGCGGCTCGTCCAACGACCCGAAAGACTGTGCCCGCAGGTAGCTCAACGCGTCGTCAACCGTCAATTCGCCATCTGGACAACGGTTATGGGCCGGGATCCACACCACGCCGCCTGACACCGCGGTGGTGCCGCCGACCGTCGGCGCCTTCTCGTACACCGCCACCGAAGCGCCGTTGGCGGCGGCGGTCAGGGCGGCCGTGAGACCGGCGCCGCCGCTGCCGAGCACGACGACATCGACTTCGTGGTCCCACAAGGGCATCGAGAGTCCTAATCGCTTAGTAGGGATGGGATGTCGGTCATAGTGTCCGAGGGTCTGTTCCGTACGGAATCTGCCGCCGGGTGATGGCCGGCAAGTGCTTCGTTCGACGACTTGTGAAAGAACCGATCCAACGTGGGCATTGGCCGCCCCGCGACACTCCCCAGGAACCCGCCGCCACTTCGATGCCCGCCGCGCCGCTGGAGACTGGAACCGCCAAGCTCAACGACACCTGTACGACAAGCTTCTCGGCCGAGGGCACCACAGCCTGCAAATCAACCCGCGGTACACCGAACACCTAGCGTTTCCACTCCTTGCCTACTCGCCGCTTGGCCGTTAATCACCTGAGATGACTTTCAGCTGAGAATTGCCGACAATTCCTTGGCGGCCTTGATCACTGCGTCCTTGCCGCGCAGCACGACGTCCTGGCGGTGCGAGATCAGGTTGATACACGTTGGCGGCGACGGCGGT
Source organism: Mycobacterium branderi (assembly GCF_010728725.1). Taxonomy (NCBI): domain Bacteria; kingdom Bacillati; phylum Actinomycetota; class Actinomycetes; order Mycobacteriales; family Mycobacteriaceae; genus Mycobacterium; species Mycobacterium branderi. The sequence continues at coordinate 711,066 of NZ_AP022607.1, read as the reverse complement.
TGGCGATGAACCGGCACGGCCAAACCGTAGGTGTTCGGCTCGATCTCGCCGTGGGTGATGACCCAGCCCTGCTCGCGGGCCCGCGACACCAGGTCGCGTTCCCCGGGCCGCGGCGGCATGCTCGCCAGCAGCGCGATGCCGGCCGCGCCGCGGTGCAGCGGGTAGCGGCTGCCCTCGTGGAATGCCAGCTGGTAGGCGACCTGGGTGGGCACGATCACCGCGAGCGCCACCTGCTGGTCGCCCTCGGCCACCAGCAGCGACACCGTGGTGCCCAGATCGTCGGCCAGGCCCCGCAGGGTGGGCACGCACAGTTGGCGCATGTTGCCGTCGAACGACGCACCCAACACCGCCAGTCCCGCCGCCGGGCGGTACCGGCCATCGTCGCCCTTAGTAATCAACCGAAACTGCGCCAGCGTGCCGAGCAGCCGGTAGACGATCGTGCGATGCACCCCCACGCCGTCGGCAACCTGCTGCACCGTCAGCCCGGTCGGGGCATCTGCCACCAACTGCAGCGTATTGATACCCCTGGCCAGCGTCTGCGAACCGTTCATGATCTCGGCGCTTCCCTTCACACACCTCTATACATAGCGCACGCAACAGTGCGGATTTAGCACACCACTTTACTGTAAACCACGCTACGAATCCAGTCTCTCGCGCGGCCCCGCGGGTAGCGATATCAGCGAGTTGTCTTGGGGCGCGCGCGCTGTTCCGTGATAGTGAACGCAATGTATATAGAGTAGACATAACGTATAGTTGCCTGCATGTTGGACGGCGGTCTGCAGCGGAGATGCCCGTGGCAGTGCGTCAGCGAAATCATTCCGACGAGGTGAATCGATGCATTACGCGATCACGCACCCGATGATCCCGCACCCCTATCATCCGGACCTGATCACCGGGGAAGGGGTCGCTGCTGTCGCATCGGCGGCGGAATCAGCCGGGTTTAGCGGATTCCGGTTTACCGATCACCCGGCGCCCACCCAGCAATGGCTCGACACGGGGGGACACCACGCACTTGACCCGTTCGTTGCACTCGGTTTCGCAGCCGCGCGTACATCAAAGCTCCGCCTGATCCCGAATATCGTTGTGCTGCCATACCGCAACCCGTTCCTGGTCGCCAAGGCCGGCGCAACATTGGACCGCCTTTCCGGTGGCAGGTTCACCCTGGCCGTAGGCGCTGGTTACCTCAGGGGCGAGTTCGCGGCTCTCGGAGTGGACTTCGACGAGCGTGTCCAATTACTGGATGAGGGCATCGACGTGATCCGGGCGATCTGGACCGGCGACGACATATCGTATGAGGGAATGCATTTCACAGCCTGTGGCATCACGGCGCATCCCCGGCCGATGAGCCGCCCGCATCCGCCGATCTGGATCGGTGGTAATGCCGGCTCAGCCCGACAACGCGTGGCCGTACGCGGCGACGGCTGGTGCCCTTTCCGCGCGCAGCCGGCATTGGCCGACATGACCGGAACGGCGGTCCTGGACGGGATCGACCACCTGGCAGCCGGCATTGACGATTTACGGCGCCGGTGTGACGTGCTCGGCCGGGACTGGTCGCAGATCGATGTGGTATTCACCAACCACGGCGCCTCCGCCCCCGGGCGGGCGGACTTCAATGCAGACACCTACCTGAGCCGAATGGAAAAACTGGCGGCGATAGGAGTGACATGGCTGCAGGTGCCGATGCCTGGAGACAGCCTGACCCATCTCCTCGAGGCCATTGACCAATTCCGGGCGGAGGTAATCGAGGTCGACAGGCGGGAAGGCAGCGCAGATGACGGTGCAACCTAAGGCTGCATCGACGCACCGACAGGCAGCCGGGCACACCACTGCCGTAGCAGGCCTGCAGCTACAGCATCCGCGTAATTCGGTGCGCGCCTATTGGATAGGAAGGTATATGCCAGCGACGGACTATTTCCCGCTCCCGCTGACCGTCGACGAGGTGACGGCCGAGTGGCTAACGGCGGCCTTGCGCCAGCGGGCACCCGGGGTGACCATACGGGATTGCGAGGTCCTCGACGTCACTTTCACGACATGCTCGAAGATCAGATTGCGGCTGAACCGTGATGAGGCGGCCATCGCGGCGGGAATCCCCGAACTGGTCATCGTCAAGGGCGGTTTCGAAGAGCACGGGCGCGAGCTTCACCACATGCACTTGCGCGAAGTGCGCGGATATCGCGATGTGTATCCCGAGGTGCCGCTGCCACACCCCGCCTGCTACTTCGCCGATTACGATGCGCAAGCCCGCCAGGGCATCATCATCATGGAAGACCTCGTCGCCAAGGGCGTGCAGTTCTGTCACGCGACCAAACCGCAAACATACGAGCAGGTCGCCCGCCGGCTGTCTGTATTGGCTGAGTTCCACGCCAAGACGTGGGACAGCACGGAGATCAAACCCGGCGGCAAATGGGCCGACCTCGTCGATTTCTTCGACGTCATGCGCCCCTTCTTCGACAAATGCAGCTCACCTGATTACTGGGAACGCTGCATCAGCGCGCCGCGTGGAGTGGCGGTGTCAACGCGTTTCGGCGACCGGCACTGGCTGATTGACAGCTGGACCAAGGTGACGCAATACGGCCAAGCACTGCCGCAATGCGTCCTGCACGGCGACGTCCACCTGGGCAATCTCTATATCGAGGCCGACGGGACGCCCCGCTTCCTCGACACGCTGGCGAGCCGCGGGCCGGGAATGCTGGAAGTGGCATACCACGTGTCGGCGGCGATCGACGTCGCCGATCGCGCCCATTGGGAGGGCGCGCTGGTCGGCCACTATCTCGATCAGCTCAGCGCGAACGGCGTGCAAGCCCCACGCTTCGACGAGGCGATGCGCCAGTACGGCATCTTTTTGATCTATGGCCATTTCATCTGGATCACCACCGAATCGAAGTATCAGGCCGAGGCGGTGAACACGGCCAACGCCGCCAGAGTCAGCCAGGCCATGCTCGATCACGACACGATTGGTTTGATCGCCGGGCTGTGACGACGAGCCAGCGTCCCACGCCGCGCCGGTTCAGCTGTCATGTCGCCAATGACCAGGAAGGTCTCATGGGAAAAGTCGTTCCGTCCGACATACCGCTTCCGGACACACTCGGCGATCTCACCCCGCAGTGGCTGTCGTGTGCACTGTCGAGCGGGAGTCGATCAGATGTGTGCGTCACCTCAATGGAGGTTCACCCCAGCATCATTGGCACCGGAACGAAGATCCCGGTTTCGGTCACTTACGACGACACCGGTCGCGATGCCGGGTTGCCCGAGCGGCTTGTCTTGAAGGGGACGTTCGGCGGCCACGACTTATCCCCGGCGCTGTTGAACCTCCAACTACGGGAGGCCCGGTTCTATCGCGACATCGCCCCGATGCTGACGATCAATCTGCCGCGCTGCTACTTTGCGAATCTCGACGAAGCCGAGCGGCGAAGTGTCGTCGTCCTGGAGGACCTGCGCCTACGCGGCGTCGTCTTCGGCGCAATGCAGCAGCCGGTGGGCGCCGACACGGTGGCCGATCTGCTTGCCCAGCTCGCGCGCCTGCACGCCGCGACGTGGGGGAGCGCGCAGCTGGCGACGTTCGGCTCTTGGCCCGACCTGGTTCCCGAGCTGCTAACCCGGCAGGCGTGGCTGAGCTGTCTGGAGCAGCCCTACGCCGCTGCGGTACCGGCCGCGCTGCGCGACTACGAGTACACCGTTCGTGCCCTGACAGCCATGCTGGACGCCAACCGCGGATGCGCACAGTGCCTGCTGCACGGTGATGCTCACCTGGGCAACACATTTCGAGACTCAGCCGGGCGGCCGGGCCTGCTGGACTGGCAGATGGCGATGGTTGGACCGTATGCCGCTGATTTCACCGAGCTGCTGCTCAGTGCATTGACGATCGATGATCGCCGCAGGCACGAGCGGGACCTTCTCGTCCACTACCTCGATGGCCTGGCTGCATGCGGCGTCGACTCGCCGAGCTTCGATGATGCCTGGCTGTCATACCGCCAGAACGCCTTGTATCCGGTGATGTGGGTGACCGTGCCGGAAGTGATGCAACCTAGCGCTGTCACCGCGCTGGCTACCGAGCGTGCCTGCGCGGCAATCAACGATCTCGACGGGCTGGCCAGCCTCGGGCTCAACTGACCCGATGCCACGCGGACCTTGGCCCCGCCCAACGGATGTCGCAGAATCAGGTGCCGGGCAAAATCGGGATGGGGCTATGCGTTTGGCCGCCACAGCTGTTCTGTGGTGTCAACCGAAGTGACCGGTGTCCCTGCCGCCGCGAGCGCATGGAATTTGAAAGCCCGTGCCGCGCTGCTGAGTTGATGTGTCACGGCGGTGAAATCGAAATCGATATGTTCGCATGCAGTACCCCACAACGTGATGTCGGTGATACCACGCTGCAGTGCCGCGCGAAGGTTGTCTAGGGTGAGCACGCTGCAATGCAGCGCCTTCGTGGAAATCAGCAGGGCCCGCGATGTCCCGCGATCACTCGGCGCGCTATCGGACATGCTGTGAACGGAGTGAGCACCCAAGATCCTCAGTGGGCAAGGATCGACAGGCATCGACTCCATCGCAACGTCGACCTGCCAGCCGGCCATCGTGCGGTCGAATAACCACCCGCCCGCCGACCGGACGACATCGTTGAGGTCAGCTGCGATCACCGCGACCCGCGGGCGGCCACGAGCCGCTTTCGGCCACCTCACTACAGCTGCGCGGTTTTCTCGTCGTTGGGCGTCGTGCACGCGGGCGGGTTCGGTGTGATCTTGCGGCAGAGGCAATTTCATCGCTGCACCTGCACGGCCATGTTGCACCAATCCGCGACTTGTTAAGCGATGCTCACGCCTGGGCGAGCCTTGATCTGACAGGTTTGAGTGACTGGGCGTGCTCCAGGATCCGGGCTCGTGCCCGCGGCCTGGCGACAGTGAGCAAGCACAGGTCGAAGGCATGCAGCGCGCCGGCTCGTAGCTCGTCGCTGTCGATTTCACCGGCGGTCCACCGCCGCTGCAGGTGGAAAAGGACCATTCCGGCATGGTCGGCGAGCACGTCGGGGTCAAGGTCATCGCGAAGCGCACCCCGGCGAGTGGCGGCCCGGATCTCGGTGACGATCAGATCCCAACCCGTCCAGCGAAGGTTGATCTGGTTGAGCAGCCGGTCGTCCATGAGCACCGCGCGCACGACGGCTTTGGGAATATCGGCAACCACCTTGTCAATCGAGAGGGCGACAGCTTCCCAGATCCGCTCGATCGGATCGGCTGACGAGAGATGATGAACGGCAGCGTCCATGGAATCGATCGAGCGCTGGATGAGCGCGGTCAGCAGACCGTCCTTGTCGCCGAAGTGGTTGTAGAGCGTACGGACACTCACACCGGCCTCGTCTGCGAGGCGGCGCATCGACAGTTGCTCGACTCCATGCTCCTCGAGAAAGCTCCGCGCGGCATCCAGTACATGCCGGCGAGTGCGTTCCTGGGCGCGTGATGCCATGCCCACACTCTAACCAGGATTTGCACCAAGCACGCAATAATTACCACGCCGAGCTAAAAGTACAACGGTGTTGCATTTAATGCAGCGGGTGGTTAGCATCACAATGCCCACACCGGAAGACCTCCGACTGAGGTCACGACTGACGAGGGAAGGCATGGTGCAGCACCCGATCAGCTCCGACGCCGACACTTGCCCGGACGAGCCGTACATCGTCGTGTCAATCGACAGCCACGTCGGCCCGTCGGTCAAACACCAGTTGCGCCAATACTGCGAACCGAAGTTCCTCGAAGAGTTCGATCAGTTCGTCGCAGAGATGGAGCAACACGGCTTTTTCTCCTTGCGCTCCTCCGAAGCCGGCAACTCCGGCTCTGAGGAGAACTGGTCCCTGGATCAATCCCAGGCCGAAGAATTCGGCAAGACCGCCGGCATCCGCAACGCGGACCAGGTCGAGCTGGGCTTTTTGAAACGCAGTTACGACCACAGCTTCGTCACCGGTCTCCAAGACCCCGCAGCGCGCGTTGCCGACATGGACGACCAAGGCGTTGCCGCATCGGTGATCTTCCACGGAGGTCTCAACGGCGAATCGATCCCGTTCTCGACCACCGGCCTGCTCGGCTGGGGCGACTCGAAGTACAACCACCTCGAGGACCTCGGGGTGCGCATCTACAACCGGTGGCTGGCGGACTTCGTCTCGTCGGCCCCGGAACGCCACGTGGGAATCGCCCACATCCCGATCTCGGATCCGGCGGCGTGTGTGCGTGAAGTCGAATGGGCGGCCGAGGCGGGCCTGAAAGGTATCAACCTACCGGCACCGCGCGGCGACTTCCCGATGCTGAACGACCCTGTGTGGGACCCGCTTTGGTCTGCGTGCGAGGAGACCGGGTTGACGCTGAACACGCACGGCGGCGGAGGCGAACACTACCCGTACGAGGGGCAGGGCGCCCAGGCGATGTACATGATGGAGACGCTGTTTCGGACCCGCCGCGGCGTGTGGGTGATGATCCTCGGCGGGGTCTTCGAGCGGCATCCGAAATTAAAGCTGGTACTGACCGAGCAGTGGATGGACTGGGCACCCGGCGTCATGGCCAACATGGACGGGCTCTACCACAACCGAACCGGAGAATGGGTCCGCGCCGGATTGTCCCTGCCGCCATCGGAGTACTTCAAACGCAATTGCTATGTCGGGGCGAGCTTCATGTCCAACTGGGAAGCGAAGCTGGGTATCGAGCAGGATCTCACCGACCAAGTCATGTGGGGCGACGACTATCCGCACGCCGAGGGGACTTGGCCGGACACCAAAGAGGCTATCCGGTTCACGTTCTGCGACGTAGATCCGAAATACACCCGAAAGTACTTGGGCGACAACGCAATCAAGGTATACGGACTCGACCGCGACAAACTGGCAACCGTCGCGGCCAAAATCGGTCCGACACCGGAGGAAGTGGCCACGCCCTACACGCTTCCCGAGGATAAAGTCGTCGGGCTCTACGCATTCCGCACAGGGCCGGGGCGATTCATCTAGTCACCGTCGGGCACGACATGCGGGCGATCGGACCCTTTTCCCTTCCAACCTGTCGATACTGACGAGGAGACGCTGAAATCGTGACAGACGCAACCGTCGTGGAGTCGCCGTGCCGGGCGGTGACTGCCGAGGAAGTCGATCACCTACACGAATTCGGGTGGGTGAAGCTGAAGCGCTTCGTCGATCCCGACGTGGTGCGCAGGATGCTCGAGATCGCCCGCGAAAAAATGGGCGACGATGCCGACAGCAATCCGCTGGACCCGGGCGCGGGTGACGCGGCGGCTGACGGAGCGAATCAGGATCCCATCGCCTACTTCAACGTCGGTCAGAGCTCTGGCCTGACGGACCCGGTGATGCGCCCGCTGATCTACGAGGTGGGCAAGAACGCGAGGCTGCTGCAAAGGCGCAGCACGGCCGATGGCGCGGGGGTGGGCGTCAGATACTACGCAGATTACTTCGTGCCGAAGCTGCCCAGTTCCAAGCCTTCTCGGCACGGAGGAAACGGCCCCACCGCTTTTCACCAGGACTTCATCACGTTCGCCGTCGACCGCTCCGGCGGGCTGACCTTCTGGTTTCCCCTGGAGTCGTACGGACCCCAGGCGGGCACCATGTCGTTCGTGAACGGCTCGCACCGCGCCGGGGTGCTCGGCGACTACACCACCTATGGTGGCGGTGATGCTCTGGACGTCTTCCCGGAGCTTCGCGAGCTCGGCATGAGCGAGCAGATGACCTATGAACTGGGCGACATCTCGGTTCACACCCACCTCACCATCCACGGCGCGAGCGCGAACACGTTGGACCGGCCTCGGTGGGGCTACCTGCTTGCCACCCAGCCGGCCGATGTCTGCTGGAACGGCTCACCAACCCCGAATTTCGACTCGACCGCCATGACGCAGTGGCAGCCGCTCGACGACGAACGCTTCCCGTTGATCGGATGACGGTGAGGCAACGCGTCCCACATCGCTGCGCGCGAGCGGCACCAGCACAGCCCCAAGGACTTTGAAACGATGGTCACGTCGCCTTTCCCGGAATCGTTCGCCGCTCGCAGTTTCATGCAGATGTGCTGGGTGGTACCGGATCTTCAGCGCGCCATCGACTCCTGGGTACGCGACGCCGGCGTCGGACCCTTCTTCTGTTTTGACGGGGTGCAGTTCAGCCACGGTGAATACCGGGGTAGCAGCGCCGGGTTCCCGGCGGTCACGGCTGCCATCGCCTACGCCGGTGACTTACAGGTCGAGCTGGTCTGTCAGGACAACGACGAGCCCGGCATCTTCCGTGATCTGTTCTCCCGCGGGCAATCCGGCCTGCACCATCTGGCGTTGATCTGCCAGGACTACGAGGCCGAACGCGACATCTACATTGCCGCCGGGGCGGAGCTGGCATTCGAGGGCCAGCTGATGGGCAGCCGCACCTGCTGGGTGGACACCTCACCCACGCTCGGCTTCATGGTCGAGCTGCTTGAACCCAGCCCGATGCGCGACGACGCATTCGCCGCAATGCGCGCCGCCGCCCAGACGTGGGACGGCAAGCACCCGACCGCCAGCTTCTGAAATGGATGTCACCGTGTCGCCAACCACGAAAACCGTCGCCACGCCGCCGGAGATCGAACCGGTGTCAACATTTCCGAAGCTGCTCGCCCAGACCGTCGCGGCGCGCGCGGAGCACGATGCGCTGGTTGCCGCGGACGAAACACTGAGCTACCGGGAACTCGATCAGCGTTGCGCAAAGATGGCCCGGGCGCTGCTGGCGATCGGCGCCGGCAAGGGAACCCGAATCGCTCTGCTGGCGCCCGACACGGCCCTGTGGCTGACGACTTTCTACGCCGCCTTGCGCATCGGTGCGCTCGTCACACCCATCAGCACCCTGACGACACCGAGCGAGCTCGCGCAGATCCTGCGCACCAGCGACGCCCAGATCGTGATCGGCGCGCGCCGCTTTTTGAATCACGACTACGGCGAGAAACTCACCGCAGCCCTGCCCGGCGTGTGTGACGGGACGGCCGGGACGCTGCGGGTCGCCGGCGCACCATACCTGCGGTCGGTCTGGCTCGACGATGTCGCCGGGCTGCCGTGGGCACGATCGGTCGATGATCTGCTGAGTCGTGCTGATGGCCCTGACGCACCCGATGACGCGCTACTGGCGGCCCTCGAGCACGAGGTCGTTCCCGGCGACGATGCGTTCGTCGTCTACACCTCCGGGAGCACCGCCGTTCCCAAGGCTGTCATGCACGGCCAGTGGGCGGTGGCGCGCCAACCTGCGACGCTCGCAACCTATTTCGGCCTGAAGAGCACTGACCGTACCCTGTGTTTGCTGCCGGCTTTCTGGATGGGCGGCATCATGACGGCCCTGCAGGTGCTGAGCACCGGTGGGACGTTGGTGTATCCGGCCGGCCCGGACATCGACACGGTGCTCGACACGATCGGACGGTGCAACGTCACCAACATCGTGGTCTGGCATGTGTCGACCAAACTGCGGGCGGCGGCGGCCGCTCGCGGCGTCGACCTCGACGGTATCCGGGTCACCGGGGCACCGTCACGCGACGAGCACGACGAGATCATCCCGCCACACCTTCAGGCCAACCTGCTCGGGATGTCCGAGAGCTTCGGGCCGCACAGCGCCGAGCCGATCAATCACCGCCTGCCCGAGTCCAAAGCGGGCGCGTCGGGCCGCGCGGTGAACGGAATCGAACGCCGGGTCGTTGATCCACAGACCGGTGCACAGGTAGCAGTCGATGAAGTCGGAGAGCTCCAGCTGCGCGGCGGAGCGCTGATGACCGGCTTCTACAAAATGGACCGCCGCACGGTATTTACCCCCGACGGGTTCTATCCGACCGGTGATCTCGTACGGCTCGACGCCGACGGCTACGCCTACTTCGTCGGCCGGACCGGCGACATGATCAAGACCAACTCCGCCAACGTCTCGCGCCTGGAAGTCGAGGCGGCACTAAACGCGCTGCCCGATGTGGAATTATCGCTGGTGGCCGGGCTGCCCGATCCGGAGCGCGGTGAAATCGTCGCCGCCGCAGTCATTCCCGCGAACGGTTCCGCGCCCACCGAAAGCGACCTCAAAGAGGCGCTGCGCCAGACATTGTCGAGCTTCAAGGTTCCCCGCCGCATCGTGTTCGTCTCGCATGACGACGTGCCACGGACGGCGACGGGAAAGGTACGGCTCTTCGAACTTGCCGAGTTCATCGCATCGCGCATCGACATGACGCCGAATCGCGCGACCCTCAAACAACCGGAAATCGACAGGGGTGCTCAGCAATTGCCCGAAAACCGCAGCCGGCCGCCGGCAGACGAGATCGTCCGCTACCAGAAGAACCCGAAAACGAAGATCGCCACGATCACGCTCGATCGCGCCGATGAACTCAACGGGATGACCATCGATGCCGAGCATCGCTTCGCCGACCTGGTTCATCGCGCCGGCATCGATGATGACGTGAAGGTACTGGTGATCCGGGCGAACGGGCCCAATCTGGGCAGCGGCGCAGACCTGACGGAACTGCTGGACATCATGGCCGGCCGCGGCGATGTCACCATGAACCACACCGTGCGGGTGCCCGACGACGCCGACGTCAGATACCCGCCGAAAGGCTCCTATCGCCACCGGGCGTCGCACGTGCAGTTCTACACCGATCCGCGTGCAGGGATGCGCAGCCTGCAGGATTTCAAGAAGATCAGCATCTTGGAGGTGCGCGGTTACTGCTACGGCTGGCACTTCTATCAGGCCGCCGACGCCGACATCGTGATCGCTTCCGACGACTCCCTTTTCGGCCACGCCGCGTGGCGCTACGCGGGTTTCGCCGCACGCCAGTGGCAGTGGTGCACGATGATGGGCCTTCGCAAGTTCATGGAAATGGTGTTCACCGGGCGACCGTTTACCGCTCAGGAGATGTACGAGTGCAACTTCGTCAACGCGGTGGTCCCATTCAACGAGCTGGAAACGACCACGGAGAAGTACGCCCTGGCCTGTGCGCGAACCCGGCCCACCGATACGGTGTTCGCCCAAAAAACGTTCTTCGAGATCTTCAAGCAGCACCAGGGCGAGTACATGGGCAGCATCCTCACCGGCATGCTCGAGTCGACTCTCGACCAGCTCCAGCCGGACCCGGATTCGTTTGAGCTGGACGACAAGACCCGAGATCGCGGTTTGACCAATGCGGTGCGCGACAACGACGCGCAGTTTCCCCCCGAGTGGCGGCTGAGCCGGCGCGGCCGAGCGAGCGAGTAGTCCTGCCAAGACATTTCACATCGACCGAAGGGACGACGATGCTGAGACTTAACAACGCCAGGATCTTCGATGGCCGCGCAATGCTGCCGGGCACCCACAGCGTGACGCTCGACGGGAACCGCATCACGGCGATCGACGATGATTCGCAGGCAAACTCGGCAGAGGCGGTCGATGTCGGCGGCATGACCCTGATGCCCGGTCTGATCAGCTGCCACCTGCACCCCGACTTCTACAAGTTCGACATCTCCATCGCCGCCACCGAGCGGCCGGGCAAGGAGCTACCGCCCGGCGTCATGATGGCGATCGGCGTGCGCACCTGCCGCGTGCTGCTGGAAAGCGGCTTCACCGGCTACGCCGGCGCGTCGTGCGCGCACGATATCGATGCCCAGCTCAAAATGGCCATCGCCGAGGGCATCATCCCGGGTCCCCGGATTCGGGCGTGCGGGCATCACCTGGGCACCACCGGCGACATGAATAACGGTGGGCGGTGGTGGAAGCGCTACCAGACGCCGGGTACCGACGTCTGCGCTGACGGCCCCGAGGCCATGCGTGCTTTGGTCCGCGAGGAGATCAATCGCGGTGTCGAGACGATCAAAATCTTCGCCAGTGCCGGTCATGGTCAGCTGCATCGCACGACGCGCAACATGTCCCGCGATGAGATCGCGGCGATCATCAACACCGCTCATGAGCGAGGAGCGAAGGTACGCACCCATGTTTCCGATAAGGCGATGATGCTGGAGTGCATCGAACTCGGGCTCGACCTAATCGACCATGGGGATGAGATCGACGAGGAAGTCATCGAGGCGATGGTGCAGGCGGGGACCTTCTGGGTGCCGAGCCTCATCTACCCGTGGAGTCTGCTCGAAATCGGTTATGCCGCTGAGGTCGGCGTGACGCGAGAGCAGTACGACCATGTGCGAGCCATGCTGCCGGTGGCGCAGGCCGCCGGAGTCCGAATCCTGATCGGCGACGACTACAGCGGCATCTTCCGCAACCTGCTTGACGACGACCCTCTCGATCACCAGGTTGGCAACTACGGTCGCGAGTTCGCCTATTATGGTGCGATCGAAGGGCTTTCGGCGGCCGATGTGCTCAGCTGGGGCACTAGCAACGCCGGCGAGCTGCTGGTGGATCCGCCGGAGCGGGTCGGTGTGATCGAGCCGGGCGCTCTGGCCGACCTCATCGTGGTCGATGGTGATCCTCTTGCGGACCTTTCGTTGCTCGCACGCCCCAACGATGCCCTCAAGGCCGTCATCCGCGATGGCGTGCTGGTCATCGATCGACTGACTGCGCAAACGGCCGAGCGGCCCGCGAGTCCGCCACGCGCGGATCGGCAGCTGGCTCTGCATTGAGCGCCACGCCCGGTTTGTCTCGACAACAACCGATTTCGACACGCACCACCTGGTGTCGGGCCGGACGACAACAGATGAGGAGCCATGACAACCAAAGTGGGGCGCGGTATCGCCTTGGTGACCGGTGCGGGTTCTGGCATAGGTCGCGCGGCGGCAGAGGCTTTTGTACGTCGCGGCTATGCGACGGCGCTCGTCGACGTGAACAAGGAGGGGGGCCGCGAAGCCGAAGCCGAACTGCGCGAGTCGGGTGAGTGCGCGTTTTTCGGCTGTGACGTCACCGACGATGCGGCCGTGGCGGCAACCGTGGCCCAGGTTGTGGAGACCTACGGAGGCCTCAACGCCGCGTTCAATGCGGCTGGCATCGATGGCGAACATGGCAATGCCACAGCGGAATGCACCATGGAGAACTGGAACCGGGTAATCGCCGTCGACCTGACCGGCACCTGGTCCTGTATGCGCTATGAGATTCCCGCGCTCATCAAATCGGGCGGCGGTTCGATTGTGAACTGTGCATCGGTGGCCGGACTGCGGGCCGCTCCCAGCGTGCCGGCGTACACGGCCGCCAAGCACGGCGTGATCGGTCTGACGCGGGTGGCGGCACGCGAATACGGTCGGCAGGGAGTGCGTGTGAATGCGGTCTGTCCCGGCACGGTCGACACACCGATGTTTCGGCAGTCGATGTCGGCCGAGATCATCGAACAGCTGGTGTCGGCGAACCCCGTCGGCCGGGTCGCCGAGGCACACGAGATCGCCGCTGTCGCACTGTGGCTATGCGACGACGCCCCGGGCTTTCTCACCGGCGAGACGATCGCGGTGGACGGCGGCCTGTGCGCATGACCATGACCGCGCGGCCACCAGTTCGACTGCGGGGCGTGAGGCCGAACGCCGATCGCCCTGAACGTAGTTGCCGAGCATTTTCCGGCCGCCTTTTGTGAGGAGAAGCAATGTCCGCCAATGCCGCCCCGCGCACGCCGCGTATTTCCCCGATCGAGGTGGACGCACTCACCCCCGAGCAGAAATCGAGGATGGGTGGCTGGGACGAGTTGCACTTCAACCGGGTCCTCATGCACAACCCGCGCCTGTTCGACGCCTTCCTACCGCTGCTCACCAAGGTGGTCGCCCAATCGGAACTACCGCCGCACGATCGGCAGGTGCTGATCTTGCGGACCTGCGCGCTGACCGGCGAAGTGTATGAAGCCGCACACCATGTGTTGATTTCGCACGCGACCGGCTTGTCTGACGACGAAATCCGGGCGGCCCGAACAGGTGTGGGCCTGTCGCCGATCCACGACCTGCTTGCGGGTGCCGCCGGGGAGCTGGTGCGCGACTTCACGATCAGCGACAGAACGTGGAAAGCGCTGGCCGAGCACTACTCTGCGGCCGAACTGATGGAAATCGTCGCCCTGGTCGGCACCTACACCACGATGGCAATGCTCACCCGAGCGCTCGACATCCAACTCGAAGACACCGAAACCATGAAGAGCTTCACGGCGCTGCGCCAATACGTATGAACGCAGGCCGCGCGGTCAAAACTGCGGGTCGTCAGACCCAGTGAGGGCAGCGCCGCTCGGTGAGGAAAGAAAGGCACTCATGACTGAACTTCGTTTCGACGGGCGGACCGCGATCGTCACCGGTGCCGGTGGGAATCCCGGCATCGGCCGCGCTCATGCGCTCCTGCTCGCGGCACGCGGCGCCAACGTCATCGTCAACAACATCGACCGTGCGGTGGCACCGGGATATCCGAGCACTGCGTCGGCCGCCGCGGTAGCCGAGGAGATCTGCGCCTTGGGCGGTAGCGCTGTCGCGGACACCAATTCGGTTGCGACCGTGGAGGGTGCGGCCTCGCTCATCCAGACCGCAATCGAAGCTTTCGGCGGCGTCGACATTCTGATCAACAACGCCGGCATCTCGATCGCGGCCTCGTTCGAGGAGATCACCGCAGATGACATCCGGCTGCATATCGAGACCAACCTAATGGGCACCATCTGGACTTGCCGCGCCGCGTGGCCACACATGAAGGGGAAGGGCTATGGCCGGATCGTCAACACTTCCTCGGGCGCGTTCAGCGGCGCGCCGATGCTGGTCGCCTACAGCGCCAGCAAGGGCGGCATCTTCTCGTTCACCCGCGCGCTGGCCGCCGAGGGAGAGGCCTACGGCATCAAGGTCAACACCCTGAATCCCGGTGCGTTTACCCGCATGGTGGCCGCCCAGCAGCACGAGAGCTCGCCCATGTATCAGCTGTGCAAGACCAGCCTTCCGGCCGAGCTGGTGGCCCCAGTCGCGGCCTTCTTGTCGCATGAAAGCTGCCCGGTCACCGGCGACACGATCACCGGCGTCGGCGGGCTCGTCAACCGCGTCTACATCGCCGAGACCGGCGGCTTCGCCGAAAACCCGCTCACCCCCGAGACCGTCGCGGCACGCTGGGACGAGGTCATCGCCGGCACCCCGGACGACGCACTGCCGATCGCAGCCAACGATCCCCGCGAATGGGAACTCAAGCAATACGTGGCATCAGAGCACCGCTAAGTGAAGGCTGAACCGTTTGAGGTCAAAGTACCCGAGGCGGACCTTGATGATCTTCGGTTCCGCCTTGCGAATACACGCTGGGCCGACGACCTCGGCAACCGCGACTGGCGGTATGGCGTCGAGCGCGAGTGGCTCGCAGACATGCTGGCCTATTGGTGCACGGACTACGACTGGTGCGTGCACGAGCGGACCATCAACCGACTGGCGAACTTCCGGGTTGTGATCGATGGGGTGCCGCTGCACGTTGTGCACGTGCGCAGCCCCAACCCGGGCGCGGTGCCGCTGCTACTGCTGCACGGCTGGCCGTGGACGTTCATGGATTTTCAGGCGCTGATCGACCCGTTGTCGGACCCCGGTTCTCATCGCGGCCGTGTCCTCGACTCATTCGACGTCATCATTCCGTCGCTTCCGGGCTTCGGTTTCTCGACACCGCTCACACAGACGGGCCTGGCCGTGCCGCGCCTGGCGGAGCTCTTCGCAACGCTGATGACCGCAGTGCTCGGATACCAGCGCTATGCGGTGGGCGGTGGGGACTGGGGTGCGGTGATCTCCCTGCAGATCGCACACGCCCACCCGCAGCAGGTGATTGGCGCCTTCGCGACGATCCCGTTCTATCCAGGGCTCGATTTGGCCGCTATCACCGACGAGCAGTACGCATCCGATGAGCAGTGGATGCTGGCCCGCAAAGCGGAAACCCGGGATCTCATCTCCAGCCATTTCACCGTGCAGAGCCTCGATCCGCAGACACTGGCCTACGCACTCGTCGATTCGCCCGCCGGAACGGCCGCCTGGCTCTGGGAGCGCCGCCGGGCGTGGAGCGACTGCGACGGTGACCTGCTGAGCGCGTACACCCGTGACTTTCTGTGCACTCTCGCGTCGATCTACTGGCTCACCCGCACGATCGGCACATCGCTGCGAATCTATTGGGAGAGCTACCGTTTCGACCCGTTCCGACGGCTGCACGACCGGACGCCGGCGGTTGAGGTTCCGGCGGGCTTCGCCATCCACCCCAAAGAAGTCATGCTGGTGCCCCGGTCGGTGGCAGCCGCCGGCACCAACCTGCAGCGCTGGAGCCTGATGCCCCGAGGTGGTCACTTCGGGTTCGCTGAACAGCCCGGCGCGCTGGTCGAGGAGTTCCGAACCTTTTTCCGCCCACTGCGGCCGCAGATGCTGCCCGGCACGATATTTGCCACGCCGGACTAAATTTGCCACGGTGTTGCACTTTACGTCGGGATGTGGTTAGCATCACTTCGTCCACGCCGTCAGACCCGCGATCGAGGTCTGGGCTTGGGCGGGGGCTTCGAGTGCTCGCCTCCGAAGCCCTGCGAAGAATTCGACGGAGAGGTCGCCATGCTCGACGAACGCCTGACCTTTGAAAACCCGCTCGCCGCCGATGCCGGCATGATCGTCGACCGCATCGGCCAGTCTCGCGAGACCGCAAGGCTGCCCGCCGATCTCGTCCTCGTCTCGGCGGACAACCACATCGAGCTCACCGAAGACATCTTCTACGAGCGGTTCCCGGCTGACCGCCGCGACGCCGCCCCGCGGGTCTGGTTCGATCGTTACTGGCGCGTCGGCTTCAAGGACGCGATGCAGGCCTATCCGGAAAGCGCCGATGTCGACACCGCGCTCGCCCGCTCGGTCCTCAACGACGGATTCGACTTCCGCATCCGCAACCAGCACCTGGACGCCGAAGGCATCAACAAGGAGATCGTCTATCCGCACAGCCTGATGGCCTTCATCCGCTACCCGGACCAGGACATGCAGGAATTGATGTACCGCACCTACAACGAGTACATGGCCGAGCTCGACAAGAAAAATCCCGGCCGCTTCTACGGCGTCGGCATCTGCAGCAACTGGTGGAACCCTGATCGGGCCGAAAAAGCAATCCAGCAGATCGTCGATCTCGGCCTCAAAAGCTTCCTGCTGCCGTTCAACCCCGGCAAGAACGCTCAAGGCAACGTGATCGACTACGACAGCCCGGAGATGGACCGCTTCTGGGCGTGTGTGGCCGAGGCGAACCTGCCGGTCAACTTCCACATCGGCGAGGTTCCGTCATCGGGCGGCCGGGGCGGCTTCGGAACCTTCTTCATCATGCAAGCGGCTCCCTTCCGCCGGGCCTTCGGCAGCCTGATCTTCGGCGGCATCTTCGACCGCCATCCGAACCTGCAGGTGGTGTTCGCCGAGGGCGGCATCAACTGGATCGCCGGCGCTCTGCAGGACGCCGAACTCACCTATGGCGCGCACCGCGAACTGTTCGGCTGGCCGATGAAGCACCGCCCGAGCCATTACTGGCACAACAACATGTTCGCGACGTTTCAGACCGACACCATCGGCCTGAAACTGCTCGACTATCTCGGCGCTGACCGGGTGATGTGGGGGCAGGACTACCCGCACAGCGAAGGCACCTTCGGCTACACCGCGAACGCCATCAACGAGATCGTCGATCTGACCTGCGAGGCGGATGCACGAAAGATCCTCAGCGAAAACGCAATCAACCTGTACAAGCTGAACGACTGAAGTGGCGGGACACGATGGCGACGCGTTCGATACCTAACACCGGTGTTGCGGCACAACCGCCGGAGCAGCTGGCGCTGACCACACGGCTGCGCCCGATCCATTATTGGTCGGGGCTGGGTGCAGTCTTTGTGCTCGTGCAGATCTACGTGTACGGATCGTGGATCTTCTCCGGTGACCTCTACCGCCAACCGACCGGTGCCGATCCGGTGCCGACCGCGATCAAGGCGGCGGCATGGATCGTGCAGGCGACCTGTGTCCTCGGGGCTGTCGTCCTGGTCATCTATCTGTGGCGGCGCTCCCGGCGCGAAGGAAAACTTGCCTGGGATGCGCTTGTTGCCATCGCGTTTGCCAGTGTGTACTGGCAGGACCCGGTCATCGACTTTGCCAGGCCCGTTTTCTTCTACAACTCGTACCTGATCAACTTCGGCGCCTGGACTTCCCATATCCCGGGCTGGCTCAGCCCCTACGCCGCCAATCTGCCCGAACCGTTCTTGATGATCCTGCCGATGTTCGCGTGGCTGTTCGTCGTGTTCGGAATGTTGTTCTGCGCCATGGCTCGTCGGCTGCGACGGATCAGGCCCAACATCGGCAAGGTTGGGATATTCCTTACCGGTGTTCTCGTCTTCGGGGTCTTCAACATCGTGATGGAAGCAGTCTTCCTGCAGACCCGGCTCTTCGCCTACTCGGGCGTGATCAACTCGGTGTCGCTGTTTTCCGGCCACGTCTACCAGTTTCCGCTCTACGAGGCACTCATCGCCGGCGTGAACGCCTCGGTCGTGGGGATGATACGGCTCACCAGAGACGACAGGGAACGCTCGGCGGTCGAGCGCGGCGTCGACGAACTCCAGGTTTCGCCGAAAACCCAAACATCCTTGCGCATACTGGCAGTGGTCGGACTGGCCAACACGATGTTCGTCGTGATGAACCTGGTGTACATCGCGTTCACCTTCTACGTCGACCGGATGCCGCACTATCCCAGCTATCTGAAAAACGACATGTGCGGTGTCGCGGTTTCAGCCCCCTGCCCGGGCCCCGGTGTGCCGGTGTTGATTGACAACACACCGCATCGAACGGGTCATCGATAACGCGCGACCAGGTAGGGGATCGACGGCAGCGCCTGATTGGGCTTGTGTAACCGCTCCAATCTCGCCAGAGTCCTTAGCCGCTACGCCATTTCACGATCGAAATCGGTCAGCACGCTGAGCCGCTGGGCGCATCGCCGGAATGTTTTCCACGCCTCGGTCCGTCGAGAGAGACTGTCCCACACGTCTTTTGACGATGAGAAAAAGGGCAGCAGGGCAAACCCGACCGGTGACGTTTAGTTCGGATGGGTTGTGTGTGTGATTCCCAGCGCCGCGAATGACGGGTCTGCATTCGTCCGCTCGCCCGGCCGGAGCTTTTCCTCAACCGTCCAGTCCACGTCAATCGGCAGGCTGATCGACCAGTCACGCACAACGCAACGATGCTTGATGAGCCAGCGGCCATCCTCGCGCTGGAGCTTGTCGACGAATCGGCCGCCGAGTTGATTGCACATCTCGACGCCGTCGTCGCGGGTGGTCCGCGCGACCGCCAAAAAATAGGTCTCCGCACCGGCCTCATCACCGGTCACGTTGATCAGCGACTGACCCAGCATGTGCGACAGGCTGTTGGTAGTGGTAACAATCCGCTCGGTCATCACGTGCGCGAACTCAGGACCCGGGGCCCGTAGCGCACCGTGATCGTCGATGCTGTCCTCCAGATACACGCTGGCCATGTGGGCTTCGTCGCCGCGATCGCACCCATGGCAGTACTCGCTCAGCGTCTTCCTGATCTCGTAGTGGTCGAGCATCTCCTGTAACCGCTCGTTCGTCATGCGGCCGCACCTTCCTTGACGTAACACTGGCAGGATAGATACTCTACTAAATAGACACTATGTAGTGCGAACGAAATGCAGCAGCGGTAGGACTGGAGGTCGGCGGTGTTGCTCATCGGGGTCGCTGTCCTCAAATCCGACGATCCCCGGGATCGTCGGCACAACGGCCCGCCAAACCCGATCCAAGCCACAGCCATGCGGTCGAGAAGCGATGGAGTCCCCGGCCCGCGATGAGGTGTAGCGCCCACAGCGGGCCGGCGACCGATTGCGTCGCATCCAGACGTTTCAAGAATCCGGAGGCGTAGAGGGTTGAGAACCGGTGTGGCGCTGTCCGCTCAGCAAGCCGAAATGCTTGACGAGCTCAAGCGGTACCTCGACGAGAACTTTCCCGTCGAGCATGAAGGGCCATCGGGTGCAACCCCGGAATGGTCCAGCGAGGAAGAGTTCGCCTGGGTCAGGTCGTTCAACAGCCAGCTGGCACGCGACGGCTGGCTGGTCGCGCATTGGCCGCCGAGCTACGGTGGCCGCGGTCTTACCCCGTTGGACAACATGCTCATCCGCGAGGAACTCTCATTTCGGCGGGTACCGATCGCCAACCTCAACGGACTGGACATGCTCGCGCCGATCCTTCTGGAACTGGGCACCGAGGAACAGCGACAAGAGCACCTCCCCAAGATCGCATCGATGGAAAGACTGTGGTGCCAAGGGTTCTCCGAGCCCGAAGCCGGCTCGGACCTGACCTCTTTGCGAACGACCGCGCGCAGGGAAGGCGACCACTACGTCGTCAACGGCAGCAAAATCTGGACCGGTCATGCGATGCACGCGGAATGGATGATCCTGCTCGCCCGCACAGATCCAGAGTCGCGGGGTGGCCGCGGGCTGAGTCTGTTGATGGTCGATCTCAAGTCTCCCGGGGTGACCCTGCATCCGATCCGGTCACTGACCGGAGGAGTCACGTTTTGCCAGGAGTTCTTCTCCGACGTCCGGGTGCCGGTGAGCAATCTGGTGGGGCCCGAGCACAACGGTTGGCGAGCCTCCAACGTCTTGCTCCAGCACGAACGAGCGCGTGCGAACCCCGCAGCCATGTTCCGCCGGGACCTCGACGACCTGATGGCCGCGGTGGTCGAACGCGGCGGCGCAGACCCCGGCACGGAAATCGCTTTGGGCAAAATGATTGAACGCGTCGAAAGCGCACGGGCCATGGCGTACGACGTCGCTAGTGTGCTCGCCAAGGACGAGGGCCACTTCCCGCCGCATATGCCATCGGTGATGAAGATCGTCGGCGCAGAGCTGGCGGCCGACCTGTCCGAGCTGGCGACGGACATCCTGGGCCTGGACGTCGCGGAATACACGCCGAACGAGGGGAATTGGGATTTCTGGCAGGAGTTCCTCTACTCGCCGGTCGCCCGCATCGGCGGTGGGAGTTACGAGATCCAGCACGACATCATCGCTGCCATGTGTCTCGGGCTGGGACGATGACCAGTTCGCGGTCGGTCGAATTGCTGCGGTCGCTAGGTCCCGTCGTCGTTCTGGGCACCGGACAAGCCGCGGTGACCGCGGCGCAAATCCTTCGTGTACTCGGGGCGCAGGTGGCGACCGGTCCCGATCTGAATGCCGCCCAAGCTGGTCTCTCGCGGGCCGCTGATGCGGTGATCTGCGATGTGGTCGCAGAGGGTGCGAGTAGTCGCTACATCGACGAAGTCGCGGAGCGTTCATCCGGTGTCTGGGTGACGGTTTCGGCGTTCGGGCTGGACGGCCCGCGTGGTGGCCTGCCGGGTTCGGATCTTCTTTGCGCGGCCGCCGGCGGCTTGTTGTCGACGGTGTCGGATCAAAACGGCCACTACTATCCGATGCCCGGCCGGCAAGCGCTGAAAGTCGCCGGCCAGATGGCGGCACTGGCACTGCTGCACGCCATGTCGCTGAGGCTCGAGGGCGCACCGTCGGTGCACCTCGACGTCTCCGCGCAAGAGGCGGTCGCGTTCTGCTCCATTCAGCAGGAAGTCGCACACCGACTCTACGAGTGCAGGGGGCCGGCGGGGGCTTCTCGCTATGCAACTCCGTCCGGTGTTTTCCGTTGCACAGATGGCGAGATCGGGATCATCGTCCTGGACGATCATCAGTGGCGCCGAGCTTCAGAGGTGCTCGGGCAGCCCACGTGGCCAGCGGAATACCCAACGGTCATTGACCGACTCGCCAATCGCGATGTCATCAACGCCGCTGTTTCGCAATGGACCTGTGAGCGTTCGAAATTCGACTGTGAGGAGCTGCTCCAATCCGGCGGTGTCGCGGCCGTGGCACTGCGAACGCTCGAGGATGTCCGGACCTCGGACCAGTTCCGGTTGCGCGACTTCATACGCGACGACGCGGACGCCTTGCGAACCGCGACACTACCCGGGCTGGTGACTCACGGAACGCCGAGACAGCGCCGAACCAACGAGCGAAACGCCCTCAGCGCGCTGCGAGTGGTCGAAGCCTCCAACGTCCTGGCCGGCCCCTTGGCCGGGGCCATCCTGGGCGCGATGGGCGCGCAAGTCGTCCGATTGGAAGAACAGCAGCGCCTCGACATCTATCGTCGTAATGGTCCGTTCAAGCACGGGGTGCCCGGGCAGGAGCGGGCCGCCTACTTCTTGATGGCGAACTACTGCAAGCGCAGCGTGTACCGGGGTATCGGCGGGGATCAGGGCAGGGCCGAGCAGATCTGCCGGTGGGCCGACGTCCTGCTGGAGAACCTGGGCGCGCGCCGCCTGCAGCAGTTGGGGGTGCGGTCAACGCAGATGTTCGCCGACGCCGGAAAGTCGTCGGTGTCCATCTCGGGCTTCGGGCGAACCGGGCCGTGCGCGGACTACAAGGCCTACGCCCCGAATGTGCACGCATTCGGGGGATTAGCCAAAACGGTGCAGGAGAAGTGTCAGGCGGAGGTGACGGTGCGCACGTCGTTCGCCGACTATTGCGTGGCAGTGTGGGGCGCGACGGTCGCAGCGGCGTGGTGGCTGGGGGCAGACCATGGTTGCGCCTTCGACCTGTCGATGGCAGAGGTGGTCGCAGCCAAGCTCGACGGCATCGGACTGTCCGGCGTCGACGCCGACACGCCGGACGGCTGCGCCGAGCTGTTGGTCCGTTGTCCCGACGGGAGCCAGGTCGCCGTCGCCACCGCCCACACGCTGCCGTTCGGTGTGGTGGCCGATGCGCTGGGAATCGACGCGGATAACGTCGTCGTATCCCAGGCGGCCGGGGCCGTTGTGGTGGATATGAGCGCGGCCGCGGACGGGCCCACCGGCCAGGAGATTCTCGACAACGCCGCCGGTTCCGGCATTGCGATGACCGCGCTGCCTGTCCTTACCCCCGAGCAGGTCTTGGACGACAGCCAGCTGACGCAACGGGGATTCGTCGTCGAGCTGGACCACCCTGAGGTGGAAAAGGCCTTCATTTTTGCTCTTCCCTGGAAGGAGGCCGGCCGGCCACGAACGGGATACCGCCGCGCACCCCTGCTGGCCGAGGATGACGAATGGATGGACGAAATGCTTAAGCGGTCGGGAGATTTCGTTGGCACAAGTAACGCTTAACACCGGCAACGAGACGTTCGAGCGCCGAGAACTGCGAACCCAGTTCCGTCGGCTCCTTGCAAAGTCGTGGGGTGACGAACGTATTCGGCAATACGCCGATGGACACGCTGACTGCGGCGCCGAGCTGGCGAGATCGCTGCGCGACGACATGGCACTGCACGCCTTGACGATCCCGGTGGATCAAGGAGGGCTCGGGGGCGGCTGCGTCGAAGCCGCAATTGCCGCCGAGGAGCTGGGCGCCGCCATGGCGCCGTCACGACTGTTGGCCACGACGATGGTGGCTCACTTGCTGTCCGCAGCACGAGGCAGTGAGCTGGCGGAGCTGTTACCCCGGATCGCCGATGGCGTACCCGGCACGCTGCTGTGGTCCGGTGACGATGCGGTGTGGGATGTCCGGCAGGCCCCTACGGCCACGGTGAGCGGACGTGCCGTGCATGGCACGTTCGCATTCGTACCTGAGCTGGAAAACTCGGGGCTTCTGCTGGTTCCGGTACGCGACGGCGAGCGATACGGGATCGCCGTTGCCGGACCCGGAAACGATGCCCCGGGCATCCAGATTCGCCCGATGCGGGTGCTGGACGTCTTCCGCCCGCTCACAACTGTGTCGGTGTCGCTGGAGGACGTGGAGCATGTCAGCTGGACCGAGCCGGGCCCGCTCTTCAGCCAGACGCTGGCAGCCGGTGCCATCGTGCTGGCCGCGGAAATGATCGGTGCCTCGCGCGCCTGTCTGGAGCGCATGGCAATTTATGCGCAGCAACGTCACCAGTTCGGCAGGCCGATCGGGACCTTCCAGGCGCTCAAGCACCGCATTGTCGATGTCCTGGTCTCTTTGGAGGCGTCGCGAGCGCTCACCTATCGCGCGGCGGGTCGCTTCGATGACATGGTTGCCGGCAACGCGGATGCCGCTGAGGGCATCACATCGGCGCGGATGGCCAAGGCTGCGGCCGGCGATACCCTGCGCAAGGCATCGAAGGAATGCCTGCAGGTGCATGGCGGCATCGGATTCACCTGGGAGAACCCGCTGCACTTCTACCTCAAACGCTGGGCGTCTTCAGCGCGCCTGCTGGGATCGCCTAACCAGCTGCGAGCGCTGGTGTACCGCAGCGTGATTGGCGCCGGCAAGGATACGGCCGCAAAGGATGCTGCCTTCGAACAGCTCGGTGACTTCGGTCTCGAGCACGTGGTTGAGACGCATCGTTAGAGGGACGAACCAGCAATGACGACGATCAACTCCGACGGCCAGGCATACGCCGGCATCGACGACCTTGCCGTCGAGTTCTGCGACGGCGTGCTCTCAATCACGTTGAACCGCCCGGACACCCTGAACGCACTCACCGCGGCGATGTACGCCACGATGGCAGATACCCTGGAAAGGGCGGCCACCGATCCCGGTGTCCGTGTGGTCAGGCTCGGTGGGGCCGGCCGCGGGTTCTCCTCCGGCGCCGGGGTCAGCGCCCAAGATCAGGCGGCGCGCAACGCAAGCGGTTCTCAGGCAGAGATTGTCGGCACCGCCAGCCGCGCCATCCGATCGATCGTGAACCTTCCGCAGCCGGTGGTGGCTGTTGTGCAGGGGCCCGCGGCGGGAATAGGAGCCTCGCTGGCACTGGCGTGCGACGTCATATTAGCTTCGGAGGACGCGTTTTTCGTGCTGGCGTTCACCACGGTCGGCCTGATGACCGACGGCGGGGCATCGGCGCTGTTCGCCGCAGCGGTCGGGCGGGTGCGCGCGATGCGCATGGCGTTGCTCGCGGAGCGGATCAGCGCGGCCGAAGCCTACGCGTGGGGGCTCGTGACGGCGCTATACCCGGCCGATGGGTTCAACACCGAAGTGGCCAGGGTGATTTCGACCTTGGCGAAGGGGCCGATGGTGGCGCTGCGGAAAACCAAACAGGCCATCAATGCGGCCACGCTGACGGAGCTGGAGGCCGCACTCGAGCGCGAACAGCGGGGTCAGCGGGTGCTTATCGAGTCGAACGATTTCCGTGAGGGCGCCAAGGCATTTCAGGAGCGCAGGCCGCCGAAATTCACCGACTACTGATCCGGCAAGACATCCTTTGTTCGGCGCTGTGGTACTCGCGGCGGGTGACGAGATCAGATCGCTGCAGCGCCAGAACCGGCGGGTGTGCCACGCCGGACAACGCGCACGGTGCTCTCGTGGCCGCCACCGCAAGCGACCGGTTCCAGCGCCACCCAGGTCTCGTTGAACGCCAACATCTGCGATAGCGGGTCTATCTCCGTCGCCGCGGTCAACAGATTCCGGTTGGCGCCCAGCACATCGGGGCTGCCCGCACCGATGGGATCGAAAACGCGGGAGCCCCAACCATGCTCGACGATGACAACCCCGGGTCGCGGCGCATCGGTCACCGCCACTTCGAGCTCGATCGTCGCAGTCGCCGACCGTACCCGCACCCGGTCGCCGTCCTTGAGGCCCAGTCGCTGGGCATCGATGCGATGAATCTCTGCTTTGTTGCGATCAACCAGCCGCCGCGTGCCCGGCAAATCGTTGAGGAAAGAATTCATCGAGCTGTTGCGGCGACGGTTGCCGAGGCGGAATGGAAGTCCTTCAGGGCGGGCATCGGGCGGACACGCGAGCTGGCGGCGCGTTTCGGTGACAAAGCGCCAGGGCGCCAGCTGAATCCGCTGATCGGGTGTGCGCAGGACGTGACGGGCATGCCCAAACTCCCTACCACCCAGGATGATTCCGTGCGGATGAGCGACGATCTCATCCCACGTGATGCGCCCACCTCGCTCGATCGCCCCCCGCCACATATCTTCCGGTGAGTACACCGGATCGTTCGGCCCATACCCGGGCAGCTCAAGCGCCCGACCCAGACCGAGATAAAACTCCCACTCCGGGCGCACCTGCCCGGGCGGCTGCACGGCTGCCGCGGCGTACTGCGCAAACGGCAACTCCTGATGGATCGAGATATGTGGCGCCAGCTCTGCGCGCTCGAGCCAGTGCGTGCCGGGAATCAGCCAATGGGCGCGGCGGTGACTTTCCCGCTGCAGCATGTCAACCGAGACAAGCAGCTCCAGGTCGGCCAGTGCGGCATCCAGGGCGGCGCCTTCAGGTCCGGACACAACGGGGTTGCCGTGGTCGATGAACAGCGCGCGGATCTGGCCGTGTCCGGGGGTGAGAATCTCGCCGGGCAGTTCGGCCATCGAATGGCAGCCCTCGATGGCCGGGCGGCCGGCCACCCGCGACACGTGCGGATCGGGGTCGTACGCAGGCAGGTGCGGCTCGGTATAGCCGGGCTGGAAGTACCTGCCGCCGGGGCGGTCCCAGTTGCCGGTGATGACGTTGAGCACCTCGGTCAGCCACATCGCGAGGGTGCCCCGGCTGGTCTGTGAGGCACCGGTCCGCGCGGTCGCTATCGCTGTGCGGGCCCGGCCGAAGGCCAAACCGGCGGACTCGATGGCATCGGGTTCGACGCCGGCACGCGCGGCGAGGTGGGGGAGCCGGGCGTCGTCGGCGAGGCGGCGCAGATCCTCCAGGCCGTGCTCGGCCTCACACGCCGCCCGGTCATGCAGGCCGTTGTCGAAGATGACTTTGAGCATTCCGAGCAGAAATGCCCAGTCCTGGCCCGGCAGCACGGCCGAGTGCGCGGTTGCCGCGGCCGCGCTGGCAGTGCGGTACGGGTCGAGCACGATCAGGTCGGCGCCGCGCTGCACGCGGGCCAGGATCCGCCGCCACCCGTTGGGTACGGAGGTAATCCAATTCATCTTGCTCTCGGCGGGATTGGCCCCCACGAACAAGAAGCAATCGCAGTCATCGACGTCCGGTATGAGGGGAAGCAGCGTCACCCCGTACATCTCGCCGTTGACGACGGCCTTGGCGTTGGTATCGACTGAGCCCCAGTTGAAGATGCTATGGCTGCCCAGGGCGCCCATAAAGCGCATAAGGGCCGGTATGGCCGACGGGTTGAAGCCGGCCGGATTGCCGAAGTAGCAGCCCACCGCATCGGGCCCACCCCGGTTGACGACGGCCCGGAGCGCCTCGCCGATCTCGGCAAAAGCATCCGCATAGGTGGCCTGCACATAGCGGTCGCCGGCGCGGCGCATCGGCGCCACGATGCGCCGGGGATGCTCGACCAGCTCGGCGGCTGTTCGGGCCTTCACACAGAAATCTCGCCAGGAAAGTGGGTTCTGCTTGTCGGGCCCGATGCGGACGGCCCGGTTGTCCTGCACCGTGACGGTGACGCCGCATCGCTGGGCGCAGATCCGGCAGTTGGTGTGGACCTCATGCATGGGTGCGCCCCTCTTTCGTCGCCTACCGGAAGCGGAACTGCCCGGCGTCGATGACCACGGCGGCGGGGGTGCTGGTTTGAAACACTGCGTTTCCCGCCCCGGTGATCCAGACCCGAACGGTCAGGTCCTCACCCGGGAAAACCGGTTTGGAGAATCGGCCGGCCATGCGCACGAACCGATCGGGATCCGACTGGCACACAGAGTGAAGCAAAGCGCGCCCGGTGAACCCGAAGGTGCACAAGCCATGAAGGATTGGTTTGTCGAAGCCGGCACGCGCCGCGAATCGCGGATCGGCGTGCAACGGGTTGCGGTCGCCCGAGAGCCGGTAAAGAAGAGCCTGATCCGGCCTTGTTCGGTAAATGACGCAATGATCGGGATCGCGCTGAGGGAGCTCCGTTCGGCCCGACGGCCCTCTATCGCCGCCGAAGCCGCCCTCGCCGCGGATGAACATCGCATTGGTCAGCGTCCACAGCGCGGTGCCGGTGGATATCTCGGTGGCGACGGTACTCGTGGTGACAACCGCTCCCGAGCCCTTGTCGTAGATACCGGTGACCGTGGTGGTCGAAGACACCGAACCGGCCACCGGAATCGTTGTGTGCAGCTCGACGGACTGCTCGCCGTGGACCAGCATCGCCATGTTGAAGTCGCCGATTGCGGTCAATGCTTCTTTTGCCCCCCGTGGCACCACGACCGGGAAGGTCGGCAGCACCCGCTGATCAATCGCCTCGCTGTTTTCCGTTGTGTATTCCAGCTCGAAGCCAGTCGGGTCGAGTGATCCGGCGCCGACACCAAGGGCGTAGAGCAGACAGTCTTTCGAGTCCCACGCTGCCTCATAGGGTTTGGCCGTGTAACCGACTGCGTCCGGATTGAGCGGCATGACCGTGATGCTAGTGCAATATCGACGACTTGACGATAGTTGAGAGGACATCTAGCCTATTTAATAGACAGTGTGTAAAGTGGTTCGGGGCCGGGAACGGAGCTGCCTATGGAAGTCCCTGATGACGCCGCGGTCGTTCCTGCTGTTGACTCCACCGAACGCGCCCTCCGGGTCGCAGTGATCGGCGCCGGAGCCGGCGGCATCTGCATGGCGGTGGCACTGCGGCGCCTGGGGATAGCCGACTTCACGGTCTTCGAAAAAAGCGATGGCATCGGCGGGACCTGGTGGGAAAACACGTTCCCCGGCGCCGAAGTCGATACCGCCGTGCCGTTCTACTCCTTCAGCTTTCACTCATTCGACTTCACCCGAACCCATGTCAGGCAACCCGAGCTGCTTCAGTACCTGCAGAACGTCGTCAGCCGCTTCCAGCTGCTGCCGCACATCAAGCTGAACACCGGGGTGGTCCGCGCGGTATGGGACGAGACAACACACAGCTACGACGTCCACACGACCGATGGCCAGCGCCACCGTTTCGACGTGGTGGTCAGCGCGGTCGGGCTCTTCAGCAACCCGAAGGTTCCCAGCTGGCCCGGGTTGGACAAATTTCGTGGCCCAGCGTTGCATTCGGCGCGCTGGGACCACAGCGTGGATCTGCGGGGTAAGCGGGTAGCGGTGATCGGCACCGGATCCACCGGTGCGCAGCTGGTCCCTGCGATCGCGCCGTTGGTCGAGCAACTCTATGTCTTTCAGCGCCAGCCCGGCTGGGTACTGCCCAAACCGGATCGGGATTTCACGCCCGCCGAGCGCTCGCGGATGCTGCGGCCAATGTATCGCCGCTTAGTGCGACTACGGCAGTTCCGCACGTATGAAAAAGTTTTGGGCATCTCGTTCATCGAGGGCACCAAGCAGAACATCGCGGCCCAGCTGGCATGTGAAAACTACATTCAGTCGGTATTCCACGACCGCCCCGACCTGCAAAAGCTCGTCACACCGGATTACCCGTTCGGCGGTAAGCGACCGGTCAAGGAGAGCAAGTTCTACCCCGCCCTGCTTCGGGACAATGTGGAGCTGGTTCCGCACGCCGTGATGGCAGTGACCGAGGACGCGGTCGTGGATGACACAGGTACCAGTCGTGCCGTCGACGCTCTGGTGATGTGTACGGGCTTCACCGCGGCGTCCTACCTGAGCACACTGGAAGTCGTTGGACGCGAAGGCAAAACAATCCAAGAGGTATGGCAGGGCGAGCCCCAGGCCTACCTGGGGCTGACCGTCGCAGGCTTTCCCAACTTCTACATGCTCTACGGGCCTAACACCAACGGCGCCCCGATCATGTTCATGCATGAACGACAGACCGAGTTCGTGACATCCAATCTGAAACGGATGATGAAGAAAAACGTGACCGCCATCGAAGTCCGCAAGAGTGTCATGGACGTCTTCAACTGGATACTGCAGAAACGCCTGAACCGCAACGTCATCGGGCAGTACCCGGAAGTGAACACCTACTGGCGCTCTGAGTCGGGGCGCAACGTGCTCGGCTGGGGCGAGGGAATGACTCTCTATGCCCTGCTGACCCGCACGACAGCGCGCCTGTCGTCAAGGGCCCGCAGGCTTGACCCGGTGGCCGACAAATCAGTTACCGGCTTGCCGAAGCGGCTCGTACGAAAGATCAGCATCCCGCGCGGCCGGCAACAGTCAGCACGTGCAGCTACGGTGGCGAGTGAACTGTGAGTGAGCAACCCGGCGGCGCACTGACCGATCCCAATCTGGGATTCGATCCCGAGGAACTGCATCGGCGTTACCTCGCCGAACGCGACAAGCGATTGCGTCCCGACGGCCTCGCACAGTACGTGACCATGCAGGGTCGCTTCGCGTCGTTCGCTGAGGACCCGTACGCGCCCGAACGCGTCGACCGGGAACCGTTGACCGACTCCGTCGACGTGGCGATCCTCGGTGGTGGTTTTTCCGGCCTCATCACCGCCGGCCGGCTGCGCCAGGCCGGCGTCGAGAGCATCCGCATCATCGATAAGGCAGGTGATTTCGGCGGGACCTGGTACTGGAACAGGTATCCAGGAATACGGTGCGACGTCGAATCGTATATCTACATGCCCTTCCTGGAAGAGCTCGGCTACATCCCGACCGAGAAGTACGCCAAGGGGGAGGAGATCTTCGCCTACTGCCAGGCGCTCGGGAAGCACTTCGACCTCTATTCCAATGCCTGCTTCCAGACACAGGTCACCCGAATCGAATGGGATGACGACGACGCCCGATGGATGATCCACACCAATCGGGGCGACAGAATGAAGGCCAGGTTCGTCTGCCTGGGAAGTGGGAGCCTGCATCGCCCCAAGCTCCCCGGAATCCCGGGCATCGATGAATTTCGGGGGCGGTCCTTCCACACCAGCCGCTGGGACTACTCCTACACAGGCGGTAACTCGGACGGAAACCTGACCAGGCTGCGCGACAAGCGGGTTGGCATCATCGGCACCGGCGCATCGGCAATCCAGTGCATCCCTCACCTGGGTGCGGACGCTAAGCAGCTCATCGTTTTTCAGCGCACCCCCGCATCGGTCGATATCCGCAACAACATGCCGACCGATCCCAACTGGGCGGCCACACTGCAGCCCGGATGGCAAAAGAAGCGGATCGTCAACTTCACCGCGATCCTCAGCGGGATTCCGCAAGAGGAAGATCTCGTCGGCGACCGGTGGACCGACGTGTGGAAGCGATTCGGCAAGATGGGATCTCAGGCAAACGGTGATCCAGCCACAGACGCTGATCCTGCCGAGCTCCTCCAGTTGGCCGATTACCAAAAAATGGAGGAGATACGGGCCCGGATCGACGCCGTGGTCACCGACAAAGCCACCGCAGACGCACTCAAGCCCTGGTACAACCTATTCTGCAAGCGACCGCTGTACAGCGACGACTACTTGCAGACCTTCAACCGTCCGAACGTGATGCTCGTCGACACCCAGGGCCGCGGGGTGGACCGGATTACCCCGGCAGGTGTCGTGTGCGGCGACACGGAATACGAGTTGGACTGCATCGTCTACGCGACGGGCTTCACGGTCGGTGTGCCACCGCATGAAGCCGGTGAGTTCCAGATCATCGGCAAGGGCGGCGTCGACATGGCGACGCGGTGGGCCGACGGATGCCCATCGTTACACGGCATCTATGCGCATGGATTCCCCAACATGTTCATGATCGGGCAGGGTTGTCAGGCGTCTCTGACGGTGAACGTTCCTCACATGCTCGGCGAGCATGCAGAGCACGCCGGCGCCATCATCAAGCGATGCCTGGACGAACACATCGCCGCGCTGGAGGTTCGCGTTGATGCCGAGCAGACATGGTCGAAGATCATCAAAGCCAAAGCCGTTGACCGCGCCAAGTTTGAGAAGGAGTGCACGCCAAGCTATTTCAACAACGAGGGTCAGGTCGACCGGCCGACCATCCTCACCCGCGGCTACGGCGGAGGGCCACTCGAATACGTGCGGCTTCTCGAGGAATGGCGAATATCCGGCTTGGAACGCGACGCCGAGTTGATCGTCGAGTGACCGCCGTCATCGGCGTTAGCATCTCGCAGCCGTCTTGCCACCCAACACTTCTGAGAGGTTGTTCGGTACCGCACCGCGCGTGTGCCGGCGGTCCGCGGCGCGGGTGACGTCATGAGCGATGCCGCATCAGCTGCCGCGCCGTTGGCGGGGATCACGGTGGTCACGCTGGAGCAGGCGGTGTCCGCACCGATGTGCACCCGCACACTGGCTGACTTCGGGGCCCGGGTGATCAAGATCGAAAATCCGCGCGGCGGCGATTTCGCCCGCCACTACGACGACGTCGTCAATGGACTTGCCGCGCACTTCGTCTGGGTCAACCGCGGCAAGGAGTCGGTGACGCTGGATCTCAAATCACCCGACGGTATCGCCGTGTTGCACCGGTTGCTCGACCGCGCCGACGCATTGGTGTCCAACTTGGCGCCCGGATCCACCGCGCGGCTCGGCATCGCCCCTGATGACATCGCCGTGCGCCATCCGGAGCTGATTGCGGTGGAGATCGACGGCTACGGGCCGGGCGGGCCGATGTCGCAAAAGCGAGCATATGACCTGCTGATCCAAGCGGAATCGGGAACGTGTGCGGTCACCGGTTATCCCGACGCGCCGGCCAAGCCGGGACCTCCAGTCGCCGACGTGTGTTCGGGTCTGTACGCCGCGTTGTCGATTTTGGCTTTGTTGTGCAACAAGAGCCGGCGCTCCGCCGCGATGCCGGCGGTGGCGGTCAGCTTGTTCGATACCGCGACCGAGTTAATGGGGTATCACTTGAATTACACCCGTCATTCGGGGATAGACCAGCAGCCTCTCGGTATGAGCTCACCCGCCGTTGCCCCCTACGGCGCGTATCGCACAGCTGACGATCAGATTGTCGTGTTGGGCACCCAGAACGACGGTGAATGGCAGCGGCTTGCACGGGATGTCCTGCAGCGCGAGGACTTAGCACAAGATGACAGATTCCGCACCAACGCCGGGCGGGTCGCCCACCGCGACCTGCTCGACGAGGCGGTCGGGACATGGTGTGCCCGACACGATCTGGCCAGCGTGCAAAAGGTCGCCGACGCAGCCCAAATCGGCAACGCCCGCTACAACCGTCCCAGCGAAGTACTACAGCATCCGCAACTGGCTGCGCGTGACCGCTGGCGCCAGATCAACACGCCCGCCGGTCCGGTTGCGGCCCTGCTGCCGCCGCCGGTCATCGCCGGCTTCGAACCTCCGATGGGAGCAATCCCGGGACTGGGGCAACATACCGATGCGGTCCTGGCCGAACTCGGTATCAGTGACGAGGAGATCTGCGATCTGCGGCAACGCGGCGCGATCGGACCCGCCTACTCATGATGCCGAATCCCGGTGAGCCCGCACCTGTGCGACCACCCCGAGGCCGGCCAACGCTCGCCACCGCCTACGCCGCCGGCTCACCACGAACCCGCGGAGCCTTTCGGCTCATGTTCGACCCGATGTTCGGTGCGCTGTTTTGGGGCAAGATGTTCGCGGTCATCGGTGTGTGGACGCACGGCATCGTGGCCGCGATCGTGATGTATGACGCCACCCACTCCACATTGATGGTCGCGCTGGCCGGCATCGCCCAGTTCGGTCCCCAGCTGATCTTCAGCCCGACAAGCGGCAAGTGGGCCGACCACGGCAACCCCGCCCGCCAGATATTGCTGGGCAGGGTGTTGTGCGTCGCCGGGTCCGGCTCGATCGCGCTGTGGCTTGCGCTGCTGCGGCCGGCTTCGACCGACCGCGTCGCTCTGCCGGTGCTGGCCGGCTCGGTGCTTGTCGGCATCGGGTTCGCCGTCGGCGGGCCAGCAATGCTGTCGATCGTGCCGAGCCTGTTGCGCGACGGCGAATTGTCCACTGCGATGGCACTTGACAACCTCCCGATGACCGTTGGGCGCATAGCCGGGCCGGCAGTCGGTGCATTCCTCACGGCTCACTTCAACCCATCGGCCGGATTCGCCGCCGCTTCCGGGCTGCATTTCGTATTCGTGATTTTCCTTGTGATCGTGCGCTTTCCGAGGCGCACTGAGCAACAGTCGCACACCGACCGACGAGTCCGGGCGGGACTGCAGTACGTCCGGCGTGACCGCGTCCTCTTGCTGGCGCTACTGGCCGTCGCCACCGTCGGGTTCGCTTCTGACTCATCGATCACCCTGACGCCGTCCATGGCGCAACAGCTCAGCGGCGGCACACGTCTGGTGGGAGCATTGTCAGCGGCTTTCGGCATCGGCGCTGCGGTCGGTATGGCTTTCTTGGCAGTTCTGAAGGGCCGACTGGCCTCAGTACGGGTATCGCTGATCGGGCTGTGGCTACTGGCCACCGGGGCTTTAATCCTTGCCACTGCGCCGCTCTCGGCAATGGCACTTAGCGGTTTCGCTGTTGCCGGCGCAGGTTTCGGCTGGGCGATGACGGGCCTGAGCACCGTGGTCCAGGAGCGCACACCCGACGAGTTGCGGGGCAGGATCATGGCGCTTTGGCTGGTCGCTTTCCTCGGGTCTCGTCCTGTCGCCGCCGCAGTTCTCGGCGGCATCACGGATCTGCTCAATGTGCGCGCCGCATTCGTGCTAGTCATCGCCCTGACATGGGTCGTCGCCCTGCTGTGTCGGCCCGCACTGCTGGGGGTGATTGCAACCGGCGACCGATCGGCGGCACCCGCCATCGGAGTGGAGGGGCCGGGCCGTCGAGGCCGGTAAGCTTTACCGTCGCCGCCGGGCACCCTCGTGGTGCTCATGTCACGAGTCGGGTGATCGTTTCCGCGAGTTCGTGCGGATGGGTGAACATCGCTTCGTGTCCGGCGTCGATCACGGCCGCCTCGTCGACGCCGCCCAGGTTGTCGATGAACTTGCGTTGCAATGCCGGAGGCAGCGCACGGTCGCGCGCAGTCAACACCCAACTGGTGCGAACCGAGTCGGGAACCAATGCAACAGGAACTTCGGACAACAGCGTTGAGGCTTCGCTACAAAGGTGTTCGCGCATGCGTTGGCGTTGCCGGCGAGTGGCGCCGTTGCCGAAGAAAAAATGCTGCACGGCCCATGGGGTGGCAAATACCGGCGATCGGTGAGCGAGGTAGCGAGCAACGCGCTTGAGGCCGAACGGCAGCGTATCAATGACACATTGTCCCGGCGGCGGAATGCACGAAGCTACAAAGATGACCTGTTCCACACAGTGAGCGCCGAGCTTTTGCACCACACCGGGCAAGATCACCCCCGCAAGGGAATGGCCGACCAACGTGATCCGGCGGTTCTGTTCCGCCTCGAGGTGCTGCCGGATCTGCTCACACACACTTGCCACGCACCCTTCGATGGTGAGTGTTGCCAAATCACCTGCAACTGCGCGTCTTCCGGGCCAATCGATCACGAGACTCTCGATGTCGGGTCTCACGGCGGTGATGGCGTCGATGGTTTCGTCCCAGCAGGCACCAGTGTGTACGCCACCGTGCACGAACACGAGTACCGGTTGCTCGGTTAGCGCCGGTGGCACCGGCTGGCGCGCGTCCTTGCAAGCGCAACTCGTCGGCAGACGACCAGTATCACTCGACATTCGCTGGTCTTTCGGAGTTGAGCAAATTGGACGTACACAATGTCTATTCAGTAGAATATTGATCTTGTAGCGCGGGTGTCAAGCTTCGGGCGGTGCTGCTCAGTGCACACGGTGGACCGATGATGTCGAAGTCGAAGCGAGACACCCCGCCGGCCACGTGAAAGCAATCAGCAACTTGCCGATCGGAAGAACCGGTTGCGCTGCAAGCCGATCAACTACTTTTTCGTCGCTTCAGAGGCGTCTTCGAGGAAGGGAAAAGACCCGAGACCCACAGATCGGCCAGCGAATCAAGCATGAGATTCTCGTCGGTGGGTAGCACGTGGTGCTCGGACAGGAAGTACGCGCGCGACAACAGGTGGCTAAGCAGGATGAGCCGAGTTCGTGCCGAGTCACGAAGTCGCCGGGGCCACAAGGCGAGATAGTTGGGCATGTGCTCGTCGACGGAGATACCGCGCGCCACCACGCTGTCGACTTCGACCGAGAGTTCTTGCCACACAAAACCCATGATTCTGTGCGCAGGCTCCTCATACCAGGCGAGAGCCTGAACAAGCCATTGGCGGACGGCCTGCGTGGTATCGGCGCCCTCGGCAGTGATCGCCCGATCCAGGTCGTTGTATAGCGTTGCCACGCTTGGCCGAATCTCTTCGGTCAGGCATTGCACGATCTCCATCTTGTTCTTGAAGTGCAGGTAGAAGGTCGCCCGTGCGACACCGGCCGTGCTGTGGATCCCCTCCACCGTCGCCCCGCCGTATCCCTGCTTATCGAATACCTCAAGAGCCGCGTCGAGAAGTCGGCGCCTGGTGAGCAGCTGATACTCCTGGCGTAGGCCCCGTGTGCTGCCCCGGCTTTGCTTCAGGCGTGGTTGAGCCTTCGGGCGCGCACTGTCTGGAGACACAACTGACACTGTACACTCACACGACACGCTGACCACTGAGGTATCAAGCCATTCGTTCGCGCTGTGCGACTCCGTCGCGATCGTGGTGTCGGCGGCCGGCGCTGTGGATGGTGGCCGGCCGGCGTCATCGGGGATTCAGTCGATGGGGGGTGTTGTCGATCAGGATGGGGACACCCGGGCCAGGGCATGGCACCGCAACCCGAACGCCGCAAATGTCGTTGTTGAGATAGCTGGGGTAGTGCGGCACGTTGTCGATGTAGAAACTGTTTCCGACGTACACGATGTTCATCACCACCCACATCGTGTTTGCCAGGCCAATGAACGCCAGAATGCGAAGGGTCGTCTTGACCCGCGCTCCGACTTGAAGTCCTTCAGCACCGCGCTCGATCACGGAGTGACCGTGGTCGTCTCGGGTCAGCCGGATCATCCCGACGACCGAGGCGTTAATGCCGCCGATGAAGGCCTCATAGATCGGGAACTGGTAGACCTGGCCGGGGAACATGGACAGGGTGCCGATCACGCCGGGGTAGGCAAACAGCCGGGTCTGGACGAAGATGCCCTCCATCACCAGGTCGAAGATCCCGAAGACGACGACACCGGTAAGGAATATCCCGACCTTGCCGATGTTGGGCCGTATGCGGTGCAGCCGACGGGCCATGGCGCAGAACAGTATTCCGAACAACACGAATAACCATGCGTAGAGCGGTCCGATCATCAGGATCGGTTCGGGGAGGTTGCCGGCGTTGGGACTGAGCCACCCGGGGATATGCGACGTCCAGGACCCGAAGTTGATCAGGTAGGAGTTGTAGAAGAAGGTTGGCCGGGCGAAATTGAGGACGGGGTCCATCCAGTACGCGCCGGCAAATGCGATCGCTACAAGTGTGTCCCACGCGAGCTTTCCCTCGCGCCGGGAGCGCCGCCACAGATAGATCACCAGGCAGACGGCTGCCAGGAGGCACACCGCCTGCATGATCCATGCCGCGGCCTTGACGGCGCTCGGCACCGGATCGGCGCCGGTTGGCTGGCGGTAGGCGTCGCCGGAGACGATCCACGATACGTAAACGTAGATCTGCACTGCCGCGAAGATCGCTCCCAGCGCCGACCAGTAATGAAGCGGCCGAAGCCGTGAGTCCGGGAGCGCCTGTGCGGAAGCCGGCGCCGGAGTCGAGGCCGTGGACGAGAAGCGCGTCGCCATCACATCTCCCTGGATTGCGGTCCCGCGAGTGGATCAAACACTAAGACTGCCGATCTGGTAAGTCAATGTGACTATTGAACTGACACTGTGACTAGTGTATGTTCTAATAGTCCAGGTGAGCTGGTGCAGGAAGGCCGTATCGTTTGTCCGCTCTTGGCGTTTGGGGCCGACGATGTTCGACTGGAACCAACTCATTCTCTGCAGTTCGCCGCCGGATCGGCGGCACTTCGAACCGGGCGGTGCTCCCCCGGAACGCCCAGCAGACCACCCCACAGAGGTAGGTAGGTAAGACATGAAAACGTCGCAGCCCGCGTGCCCGATCACTGATGATTGGTTGACCAACCATTTCGACCACATGTCCACAGATCTTGGCGCCGCGCTGCCGGAATTTCTTGCCCGCATGCGTGAGATCTGCCCGGTCGCCCACAGTGACAACTATGGCGGGTTTTGGGTCATCACAAAATATGAGGACATCTTCAAAATAGCCCAGGACTGGGAGACATTCACGTCGTCTGAAGGTGTCGCGGTGCCCCCGCTCCCGCCTGGGGGGATACCGAACATTCCGGTAGAAGTCGATCCGCCGCTGCAACGCGTCTACAAGAAACTGATCAGCCCCTATTTGACGCCCGAAGCTGTCGCCCGCCGAGAGCAGGAGGTCCGTGCGATCGCGGTCGGGTTGATCGATAAGTTCATCGATAGTGGGCAATGTGAATTCATGAAAGCCTTCGCCCAGCCATTTCCGGCCGTCACGTTATTCGAGCTGATCCTCAATGCTCCGAGTGATGATGTCGGACGCCTGGCTGACATGGCGACGGTCGCCACGCTGCCCAACCATCCCGATGCGGCGCAAGCCTGGGGCGGCACGGTGCAGTGGATCAACGACTTTGTGGATCAGCGCCAGAAGCAACCGCCCAGGGGGGACATCGTCGATGGGCTTTTGAAGGCCGAAATCGAAGGGCAGCCGATCAACCGCACGGAAATCCTGGGCATCCTTCAGCTGCTGATCGTCGGCGGGCTCGACACGACCGGCGGGGCGCTTGGGCAGATGATCATCGAGTTCTGCCGCGACCCGGCGATCCCGGCGCTGCTGCGCACCAAACCTGAGCTGATCCCGCCGGCGATCGAAGAGCTGCTGCGCCTTAACGCTCCGATGGTCGCTATCGCCCGCACGGCCACGCGGGATGTCGAGGTAGGCGGTCGCCAGATCAAGAAGGGCGACCGGATCATGATGTATTGGGCCTCGGCCAACCGCGACGAAGAGGTGTTCGCCAATCCCGATTCCTTCGATCTGGAGCGAGCCAACAAGCGATACATCGCCTTTGGTGTAGGGCCGCACCGCTGTGTGGGTTCAAACTTGGCCCGCATGAACCTGCGGATCGCACTCGAGGAGATCCTGCGCCGCCTCGATGACATCAGGCTGCAGGAGGGTGCCGAGGTCGAGTACCACATCTCGTTCATCAGGGAACCTGCCGCGGTTCCAATCACTTTCAAGCGTCGATGACCGGATCGGCGACATTCCCGTCGGGGACGTCAGTGCTCGCCGCTCGTGGGTGCGGGCGCTCGTCGTGAGGCGGGTGGTCGTCGCCGTGGACGCCGACGGGAAGTCTTTCGTGGCGTCAGACGAGACAATCCCGGACACCGGGTGCCTATGGATCGATGATCCGAAAACCAACCAGGCGTGGCTCGACACCATTGATGCACAACGCATCTTTCGTCCAGCGCAGCCGCCCGTGGGCGGTGCCGCCTGGTATTTGAGCGAGCTGCCTGCGCGCAAGGGCATGCAGAGCGATGACAACGCTGCGCCGGGAATGGACTCGCGCGGATTCCACGTAACCAAAACCGTCGACTTCGTCTTCATCTTGCGGGGGACAGTCTTGCTGGATCTCGACCGGGACACCGTCGAGTTGAACGGCGGTGATGCCGTGGTCCTGCAGGGCGCCAACCATGCCTGGCGAAACCCCACCGATGGGCCGGCTCGGTTATTGGACGTGTTGATGTCCCGGAGTAAATGACGGGCTGGTGCGAAACAGTGACCGCATGGCAAACCCGAACTCGCGCTGGCCCATACGACGCGTTACGGCGGTGAATGGAGTGCGATCAATCCAACAAGTCGATTTGCAACTAAGCGCTGCTTGGTGGCGGAATCGGCGCCTTGACAATCGCGGCGGGTGGTCTATCGTAGCCAGTAAATTGAAACAGTTGTTCCGTAATGCTGAACGTTCGCGGATCGGAACTGCGACTGGATGCTCGCAGCGAGCGTCGTTCCTACGCGCACCGCACCGGCCGCGCTGAGCGTGAGATCGATCCGCGAGAAAGGCGCCACCGTGGGATTTGACCGTTACCGATATCTGGACATCTCACTACAAGACGGGATCGCCCTCGTCAGCATGGGAAATCCGGTCGGGCCGGACTTCGTCGAGCTCGAGCACCCGATGCACACCGAGCTGCATGAGATATGGGCAGACCTCGCCGCGGACAGCGCCGTTGCCGGTGTGGTGCTAACGGGCACGGGCGACACATTTTTCACCGGCCCGACCCTGGAAGCGCTGCACGATCTGATCACCGCCAAGCCGAATGTCGTCATAGGACAGATGGAAGAGGCGCGCGGAATCGTCGAACGGGTACTTGACTTTCCCAAGCCGCTCGTCGCGGCGGTGAACGGCCCGGCTGTCAGCATCGGCTGCCAGCTCGCGTTCCTCAGCGATGAAGCGGTCGCGTCGTCGACCGCCCGGTTCCAGGACACTCACATCCGGCTCGGTCTGGCAGCAGGTGACGGCGGAACGTGGATGTGGCCCTTGTTGATTGGTTATGCCCGTGCCCGGCGCTTCCTGCTGAGAAGCCATCCGCTCAGCGCATCTGACGCACTTGAGCTCGGTCTGGTGTGCGACGTCGTGCCTCCCGACAACGTGGTCGCGGCGGCATTGGAAATCGCCCGGAAGCTGACCCGGCTACCGGCATTCGCATTCCGGGCCACCAAGCGCGCACTCGCCCAGTCTCTGCGGGTCAATGCACTGTTGTCTGCCGACGCCTCGGCCGCCTCTCAGATGGCCACCTATCTCACCCCTGAGTTCATCGAGATGCTCAAACAACGGCTGGGCGACAACAGCGCGCCCGCCGGATCCCAAGCGGCGGGTAGAGCGGCGCAACAGAACCGTTGACACAGGCCAACTCAGAGAGGATGTGCGATTGAGGTGAAGACGCAAGCAGCGGTACTTCGCGAAACCGGCCAGTGGTGGCAGATCGACGAGCTCGAGCTCGATGGCCCCAAGGCGGGCGAGGTGCTCGTCAAGTTCATGGCCGCCGGCATGTGCCACACCGATGAGCACACTCGCACCGGCGACATGCCGACCCGGATGCCGTTGGTCGGCGGGCACGAAGGTGCCGGTGTCGTTGAGGCGGTCGGTCCCGGGGTGACCCGCGTCAGCGAAGGCGACCACGTGGCCTGTTCGTTCGTCCCGGTGTGCGGCACTTGCCGATATTGCTCCACGGGCCGACAGAATTTGTGCGACTCGGGCCTGAACGCGCAGACCGGCTGTCTGCCCGATGGCACGTTCCGGTTCCACGCCGGTTCGGGTGAGGATCTCGGCGGAGTATGTGTCCTGGGCACTTTCTCCCAATACGCGGTGGTGTCGGAGACCTCCTGCGTGCGCATCGATCCCGATGTTCCGTTCGAGCTTGCCGCGCTGGTCAGCTGCGGTGTGGCCACGGGCTGGGGATCAGCGGTCTACGCGGCCGGGGTGCGCCCGGGAGATACCGTCGTGGTCTTCGGGGTCGGCGGAGTAGGGATCAACGCCGTGCAGGGCGCCCGTTACGCCGGAGCCAAAAACGTCGTGGCGGTCGACCCGGTTCAATTCAAGCTGGACATGGCCAAGACGTTAGGCGCAACGCATGTGATCTCCGATCCGCCCAAGGCGCAGGAGCTGGTGACCGAACTCACGCACGGACAGCTCGCCGACCACGCGATCTGCACGGTGGGAGTCATGAATGCCACCGTCATACAACAGGCCTTCGACATCGTCGGCAAAGGATGCCAAGTGACGGTCACCGGCGTGGGCAACTACGAAATCGGCGTCTCGGGCTTTCTGCTACCCGCCTATCAGAAAAGCATCGTAGGCACGGTTTTCGGCGGCGCCAACCCGCTCTACGACATCCCCAAACTGCTTGAGCTGTACCGTTCCGGCGATCTCAAACTCGACGAGCTGGTGACCCAACGATACCGACTCGACCAGGTGAACGACGGGTATCGCGACATGCTGTCCGGCAAGAACGTTCGCGGTGTCATCATCCACGAGCATTCGTGATCGGGCCGGAACCGAGCAGCCGATATGACCAGTGACGCCAACACTTTTGGGTCTGACCGTTGTCGCCTCACCCCGCGCCGCGAAGCGCGCCGTTAAAACAGAAGGCGATCCGTTCAGGGTTGGAGGGCTCATGATCACGCAGGAAAAGTTGTTCATCGGCGGAGAATTCGTCGCCCCGGCCGGACGTGAGCAGATCACCGTGATCTGTCCGGCCACCGAGGAGGTCGTCGGCACCGTCCCGGCCGGCACTGCCGATGACATCGACCGCGCCGTGGCCGCCGCCCGCGACGCCTTCGACAACGGCCCGTGGCCGAGGATGGATCCAGAAGAGCGCCGGCGAATCATCTTGGCAGCCGGTGAGATTCTCAAACCCCAGGCTGACGAGCTGTCCCGGTTGGTGGTCGCTCAGAATGGCACCCCGATCCGCCTGCAGCCCGGCGACATGTCATCCTGCTTCGAATATTTCGGCAATCTGCCGTTGCCGGACACGATCTTTCGGGAAGCCGCCCCGGGCGACGCGGCTCTCGTCGTGCGCGAGCCGCGGGGCGTGGTGGGCTGTATCGTCCCGTGGAACGTGCCGGTGATCCTCGAGCTGGGCAAGACGTTGCCGGCCCTGCTGGCCGGAAACACGGTCGTTGTAAAGCCCTCGCCGGAAACGCCGTTGCACGACTACGCCATCGCCGAGGCATTCGCCAAAGCCGGCTTGCCGCCCGGGGTGCTCAACATCGTGGCGGCGCAGCGCGAGGAAGCCGAGCGGCTCGTGCGGCACCCCGGTGTGGACATGATCTCCTTTACCGGAAGCACCGCGGCGGGACGGCGCATCGGCGCGATCTGCGGGGAACACGTCAAGCACGTCGTGTTGGAGCTGGGCGGAAAGTCGGCCGCGATCGTCCTCGACGATGCAGACCTGGCGACCGCCGCTCCTCAGATGCTGCACATGGGCGCGCTGCTGAACAACGGCGAGGCATGTGCGGCCTGGACGCGCATCCTCGTACCGCGGCAGCGCCACGACGAGATCGTCGACGCGCTGGTGGGCGTGCTCAGTCAGGTCACGGTCGGCGACCCGTTGCAGACCTCGACCGACGTCGGCCCCTTGGTCAGCAGTCGCCAGCGCGACCGCGTCGAGGGTTACATCGCAAGCGGCCTGGACGAAGGGGCCAAGATCGTGTTCGGTGGCGGCCGCCCGGCCGGGTTGGACCGCGGCTGGTATGTGGAGCCGACCCTGTTCGTAGGTGCGCACAATGCGATGCGGATCGCCCGGGAGGAGATTTTCGGCCCTGTCGCCCTGGTTATCCCCTACGACGACGAGGACGAGGCGGTGCGGATCGCCAACGACTCCGACTACGGGCTCGCCGGAGCGGTCTATACGTCCGACCCCCAGCGCGGTGTGGCGGTCGCCGGCAGGATGCGGACCGGCACGGTAGCCGTCAACTGTCTGGGCATGGCTCACGCGTATCCGTTTGGTGGCTATAAGGATTCCGGTGTCGGGCGGTGCCACGGACCGGA
Organism: Mycobacterium branderi; assembly: GCF_010728725.1. Lineage (NCBI taxonomy): Bacteria > Bacillati > Actinomycetota > Actinomycetes > Mycobacteriales > Mycobacteriaceae > Mycobacterium > Mycobacterium branderi. Next base: position 667,946 of record NZ_AP022607.1, on the reverse strand, counting down.
AGGATTCATGGAATTCTTCGAGATCAAGACAATCGGTCTGCCTGCCGGCTACCAGCCCTGACAACAAAGTCCGGCACCGGTGGGATCTGTTGACACACAAGACATTCGGTGTGAATAGCGGATTCTCCCCAATGCGGTCGGCGACGATGTGCGGCCGTGCTGACAGCGCTTGACAAGCCATGAAAGACAACTAGTGTGAAGGTATGATGAAACACGCGTTCCGCTTAGCTGAACACTTGGTCGGCTAGGAGCACGTTCGGGGTTGCGAGGAAGAATTCAGTGAGTGCTCTCGGGCCGGGAATAGCCTGCGACGACGCGGTACACGCGTTCGTTCGGCTTCGCGCGGGTACCGCAAGCACGCCACGGAAGGGCGCTCGCCGATGATCGAGCCATCCGCGTACGAGACGATTTCAACCGAGGTGTCCGATGGAGTCGGCCGGGTCACGCTCAATCGTCCGGAACGAATGAATGCCTGGACGCCTTTGATGGGCGTCGAGTTGCGGGATGCCATCACGGATTTTGACCGTCGCGGCGATGTGCGCGTCATCCTCGTCACCGGTGCCGGACGCGCTTTTTGCGCCGGAGCGGATATGAGCGACGAGGCACAGGCGGCCTCGCCCCGGCCGACCGCCCCGCCGCCGGATCAGGTGCCGTACTGGGAGATGAACACACCCATCATTGCCGCCATGAACGGCGCCGCCGTGGGTGCGGGGATGACGCTGGCCATGCAATGGGATCTTCGGGTGGTGGCCGAGGGCGCCAAATACGGATTCGTATTCAACCGGCGGGGACTGCTTCCGGAATTGGGATCCACCTGGCTGTTGCCGCGTCTGATCGGGCTGGGCCGCGCGATGGACGTCCTTCTGACGGGACGCATTTTCACTGGCGCCGAAGCCGTCGGGCTGGGCATCGCCAACGAAGCCGTACCGGCCGACCAGGTGCTGTCGCGGGCCAACGCCATCGCCGCGGACATCGCCGAGAACGTCGCGCCGGTATCGGGGGCACTGACCAAGCGCCTCATCAACCGATTCCTGACAGAGCCCGACCGCCAGCGTGCCGAAGCGATCGAGCGTGGGCTTTCAGCGTGGACGGTCGACCAAGCTGATTCCAAGGAAGGAATCAGCGCATTCGTCGAAAAGCGCCCTCCGGCTTGGAAGCTCGACAAGAACACCGACTTCCCCGAGGAGCTGTTCGGTGGATAAGTACGTAGACGCGTGGGTCAATACCCCGGTACCGGCCGAGGACGTCCTCGTGCAGCCCGACGAGCTGAGCAGCAATGTCAAGAAGTGGTTCCACGCGCAGGAGGAAAGCCGTAACAAGGGAAGCACACTCGATCAGCTCATCGCCGCCATGGACGACTGCGGTGTCGACAAGGCGCTGATGTCGGCGCGAATGAGCTGGCACCATCCCGACACCCGCCCGCGCGGGCCGTTTCAGCCCACTTCCGGTATGCCGGACGACATTTTCGACATGTTCCTGACCGAGCTGGCCGGCGCGATGAAACGCTACCCCGATCGCATCTACGGCTCGGTGCTGATCGATCCGTGGGGGGCGATGCGCGCGGTGCGCCAGCTCGAGCGCGCCGTCATAGATTACGGAATCCTTGCTGCCCGACTGTTTCCCGCCGGCCACGGGATCCCGATCAACCATCCGCTGTGCTACCCGATCTATGCGAAGTGCGTTGAACTGGATGTGCCCGTCACGGTCAATCTGGGCTTGCCGGGGCCGTTGCGTCCGGCCGAGCTGCAGCGGCCGATGCTGCTCGACGAAGTGCTCCTCACATTTCCCGAACTCAAAGTCGTCGGCACCCACATCGGACATCCGTGGCACCTGGAAACCGTTGCGCTGCTTCAAAAGCACCCGAACTTTTATCTGATGACGTCCGGCTGGGCTCCTCGCTACATTCCCGACGAGATCATTCACCACCTCAATAGCCGTGGCAGCCTGCAGGTGATGTGGGCGTCGGACTATCCGTTACTGAGCATCGAGAGAGCCGTGCAGGAGGCGGCCGCGCTGCCGTTCAAAAGCGAAGAGATCAAGCGACGGTTCATACACGACAACTGTCTCGAGGTTTTCAGAATCCAATGAACTCTGCGATGAGCTGACAACCAAGGAGAACCGGTGGAAACGACAGCCGCAGTGCTGTGGGAAGCAAACCAGCCCCTCAGTGTTGAGCAAATAGAGCTCGACGCGCCGGGGGAGGGCGAGGTCCTGCTGCGCATGGTGGCCGCGGGCGTGTGCTACTCGGATCATCACTTCATGACCGGGCGCCGCACGATGCGACTGCCGGCGGTGATCGGCCACGAAGGCGCCGGGATCGTCGAAGCGGTCGGTCCCGGTGTGAAAGGGGTGTCGGTCGGCGACCACGTGGTGCAGACCTTCGTAGCGCCCTGTGGACGGTGCTATCGGTGTCGTCGCCGCAAGTTCACCTACTGCGAGGTCGGTCTCGGTGTCGCCGACGGCACGATGATGGACGGCACGTTCAGAATGCACCGCGCCGACAGGGCGATTGGGACCGGAATGCGCCTGGGCAGCTTCAGCCAGTTCACCGTGTCCCCGGAAACCGCTTGTGTCGTCGTACCTTCCGACATTGATCTGATACACGCCTCGCTCGTTAGCTGCGGTATATCGACGGGGGTGGGCGCTGCGGTGAATGTGGCCGCGGTGCGGGCCGGCGACTCGGTCGCGGTGTTCGGCGCGGGGGGAGTCGGAGCCGCCGCGATTGCCGGCGCAATCGCGGCCGGCGCGGCCGCGGTGATCGCCATCGACATCGCTGATCAAAAGTTGGAGATGGCGCGGTCTTTGGGTGCCACGCACGCGGTCAACGCCCGCGACACCGATTCTGTTCGAGCCGTCCGGCAAGCAACAGGTGGGTACGGGGTGGATAAGTCGATCCTCTGTATCGACGTGGTCCGGCCCGAGCATCTCAGCGCAGCCATCGATTGTCTGGATTCCGGTGGCACCGCCGTCGTCGTGGGGGCGGCCGAAAGCCAGCTCGATCACATTCCGACATCTCCGGCATTGCTGATGCGAGACTCCAAGAGCGTCGTCGGAACGATGTACGGCGGTATGGACCCGCATCGCGATGTCCTTCGCTACCTCGAGCTCTACCGTGCCGGGCGGCTGCCTTTGGAGAAGTTCGTGTCCAAAACCTATCCGCTCGAATCGATCAACGAATCGCTCGACGACCTGATAGCCGGCCGAAACATCCGGGGCGTCGTCGTTTTCTGACCACCCAGATCCAGGTAATTGGAGGAGCCATGACAACCATCACAGGAAACCGGCCAGCGGCGACGGCCCAGGAGTCGCAACCCGATACGACACAGCTGCCGGGGATCGTTTCCGTCGACGACCACGTGGTCGAACCGCCGACCCTGTGGACCGAACGAATGGGGGCGACCAAAGGCGATGCAGTCCCGCACGTGGTGAGAAAGAAAGTATCGCCCGGGGCCGCCCGCAGCGGATCAGACGAGCTGGTGTGGGCAGACGTGTGGGTCTACGAGGACGTCGAAGTGCCGCTGCTCCGCGCATTTCAGGCGGTCGGAATGGATGACACCGAGGTCGACCTGCTTCCCATGACATTGGACGAGGTTCGCAAGGGGGGCTACGACCGCGAAGCCCGGTTGGCCGACATGGACATCGACGGTATCGAGTCCGCGGTGTGCTTCCCGAACAACTTCGTGCGGTTCTGCGGACAACGCTTCCTTGAAGCCAAAGACAAGACGGTCGCGCTCGAATGTGTACGGGTATTCAATGATTGGTTACTCGAAGAATGGCAGGGCCCCTCAGATGAGCGCCTGATCTCTTCGACGATCATCCCGCTGTGGGACGTCGAAGAAGCGGTCTCTGAGGTGCACCGCAACGCGGCGAGAGGCGCTCGCGCAGTGTGTTTTTCCGAAATCCCGGCACGGCTCGGGCTGCCGTCGATGTACTCGGGCTACTGGGAGCCGTTCTTCGCGGCGTGTGCGGAGACCGACACGGTCATCAACATGCACATCGGATCGAGCTCCACGCAGCACACGACATCGCAGGATGCCCCACCGGGCGTTCGGATCGCCAACCATTTCAGCAATTCCGCGTTTTCCCTTACCGATTGGCTTTACTGCGGTGCGTTCATCCGTCACCCGAATTTGAAGATCGCGTTCTCCGAAGCGCAGGCCGGCTGGATCCCGTTCCTGGTGCACCGCCTGGATAACATCTGGTCACCAGGCCGCGACTACCGCAATCCCGAGCCCCCGCTGCCCCAACCACCGAGCACGTATCTCGCCGACCATGTCTACGCCTGCGTGTTCGACGACGTCGATTGCCTGCGGCACTTGGATCTGCTGGGGGAGGACAACCTGTGCTTCGAGGCTGATTACCCGCACCCCGACGGTACCTGGCCGCATACCCGGCAACAGGCAGTCGCCTTCACCGAGGGCCTCGACACCACGGTGCGGGACAAGATCCTGCGCTACAACGCCGCGAAGCTCTATCGCATTGAGCGGGTCCTTGCCGACGCGGCTGCGCCGGTCGGCGTGAAATCGTAACCCTGGCAACCAATCTGCGACGGAGGAAGTAAGTGACTGCACTGCTAGATGGACGGGTGGCGGTGGTGACCGGCGCCGGGCGCGGAATCGGTGCCAGCATTGCGCGGCTCTTGGCCGGCGAGGGTGCCCGGGTGGTGGTGAATGACCTTGGTGCATCGGTCGATGGAGTCGGCGGTGACGACAGCCCGGCCGCCAGCGTGGTGAAGGAGATCCGCGAGAGTGGCGGCGAAGCCGTGGCCAACCTGAACGACATCGCGGACTTCGACAAGGCCGGCGAGCTGGTCACGCAGGCCATCGATACCTACGGGAAGTTGGACGTCGTCGTCAACGTCGCGGGCATCCTGCGCGACAAGATGATCTTCAACATGGCCCCGGAGGATTGGGACGCAGTTATCCGGGTCCATCTGCGGGGAGCGTTCAACCTCACCCGGCACTCCTCAAGCTACTGGCGGGGGCTGCGGCGCCCGGACGGGCACTTTCGGCTCATCCATTTCACCTCCGGGTCGGGTCTGCACGGCGCCGCCGGACAGCCGAACTATGCGGCCGCGAAGATGGGCGTCGTCGGGTTGACCTATTCATGCGCCCACGCGCTGCAGAAGTACGGGGTGACGACGAACGCGATCAGCCCCGCGGCCACCACCCGGATGGGCGCCAGCGTGCCGGCGGACCGTCAGGCATCCCGGCCCAGTGCCATGCAGCAAGGCTCAGACGAGATGTCCCCCGACAACGTCGCCCCCGCGGTGGCGTACCTGGCCAGCGAACGCTCAGACTGGTGTAACGGTCAGGTCCTGCTCGCCGCCGGCTACCAGATCGGGCTGTTCAACGTGCCGCAGGTGATCCGGGAGATCGTGTCGCCCGGTCCGTGGGACCTGCCGACTGCATTCCACATGATCGAAGCGGCGTTTCGCCCAGTGGCGCAAGAGAATCGGATTCCGGCTCTGGGTATCGGACGGGCCAACGACGGTGCGGCTGAGCCGTCGGCGGCAGCACAGGCGCGGTGAGAAACACCAAGTCCTGCATCCGGGTCGTCGGGGCATACGAACACCCCGACCGGGTCATCCCGGGCAAGTCCGTTGCGCAGGTGCACGGCGAGGTGGCGATCGGGGCGCTCACCGACGCCGGATTGCAGCTCGCCGATGTCGACGGCTACTGCTGCGCGGGTGATGCGCCGGGCTTGGGGCCGGTATCCATGGCCCAATATTTGGGTCTGAAAAACGTGACCTACTTCGACTCGACGGACGTGGGCGGGTCTGCGCCGGTGGCGCACCTCGGTCATGCAGCAGCGGCGATTGCGGCCGGCAAGTGCCGCGTGGTGCTGATCACGCTGGCCGGCCTGCCCCGCTCCACCGCGTCGGTGCGCACGATATGGGAGGCGCCGGAAGCCCCCTTCGAGACCGTATACGGGACAACCACACCCGCGCTGTACGCGTTGGCGGCTCAGCGGCATATGTACGACTATGGCACCACCAGCGCTCAACTCGCCGAGATCAAGGTGGCTGCATCGCTTCACGCACAACATAACCCGCACGCCTTCATGCAGAAGCCGGTGACGGTCGAGGAGGTCCTCGACTCACCGTGGGTCAGCGAGCCGCTGCACCGGCTGGACTGCTGCATCGTCACCGATGGCGGTGGCGCGCTGGTGGTGGCGGCTCCGGAAGTCGCCAAGGACCTGAGCCGGCGCGGTGCGGTGCTGTTGGGTCACGGCGAGGCGTTGAAACACAGTTCAGACGGACGGATCGATTTGTCGTATACCGGTGCGGTGCGCTCAGGGCCACAAGCCTTCGAACAGGCCGGTGTCACCCCGGCCGACATCGACTATGCGTCCATCTACGACTCGTTCACCATCACGGTGCTGATGACTCTTGAAGACCTGGGATTCTGCGAGAAGGGCAAAGGCGGCGTTTTCGTCTCCGACGGCGGGCTGCTCTCCCCGGGCGGGCGGCTGCCCTTCAATACCGACGGTGGCGGCTTGTGCAATAACCATCCTGCCAACCGGGGAGGGGTAACGAAGATCATCGAAGCGGTGCGCCAGCTACGAGGCGAAGCTCATCCGGCCGTGCAGGTGCCCAACTGTGAAATCGCGCTTGTGCACGGGACCGGCGGCACCCTCGGCAGCCGAATGGGTAGCGTCACAGCCATTTTGGGTGCAGAGGAGTAATCATGGCGGATCGGTCGAACTTGCCCGCGCCTGCCCCGCTTGTCAATCCGGAAACCGAACCCTTCTGGCGCGCTGCGGATGCGGGACAGTTGTTGCTGAAGCGGTGCAGCAGCTGCGACGCCACGATCTGGTATCCCCGCGATCTGTGCCCTGAATGTGGCAGCTTCAACACCGAGTGGTTCGAAGGCTCCGGACGTGGAACGGTGTACAGCTTCACGGTGAACCACAAGGGTGATGGTGTCTACCGCGGTGAGCCCTACGTACTGGCTTACGTGGAGCTGCAAGAGGGGCCGCGGGTGATGACGAACATCGTCGGTGTCGATCCCGCTGATGTCCGGATCGGGATGCCGGTGAAGAGCGTGTTCGCCAAGACCGGCGAAGGCTCAGCGCTGCTGCGTTTCGAACCGGTGCCACCGGCCTGAGGTACAGGAATGCTACCGCCGCCCTGCGCGGGCGAGTTCCCTTGGTTGGCAGGGCTATTCGCTGGGCGATCTCCATCGCGCACCCAATGGGAAGCCGGCGGTGATCCAATGTCAGGCGCCCCTCGCTGTTCAGCGGTGCACTTTGACCGACATGCCACCGTCGACAGCCAGGATCTGTCCGGTGATGTAGCCGGGCCGGGCAAGCAACAAGCACGCCTCGGCGATCTCAGACGGCTGACCGGGCCGGCCGAGAATGGTGCGCGCCGACACCGATGCCCGTAGCTTGTCCGCCGGCTGTGGCCACATCGGCGTCTCGATGCCGCCGGGGGCCACGGCGTTCACCCGCACCTCGGGACCAAATACATTGGCCAGCAAGACCGTAAGGTGGTTGAGTGCGGACTTCGAGATGTGATACGGGATTGTCGTCGTGTTCTCGGTGGGCCGCAGACCCGCCACGCTTGTGACGTTGACTACGGCGCCGTCGCCGTGGCGCCGAAGGTGCGGCTCTGCGGCGCGCAGGAGGTACCACGGTCCCATCAGGTTGACCTGGAGAACCTGCTGCCATAACTCGTCGGAAAGGCCCGCCAGGTCAGCATGGGGCAGCTGCGGGCCGATCGCCGCATTGTTGACCACGATGTCGAGGCGGCCCCACCGTTCAACTGCGGCCGCGACGAGCCTGCAGGCATCGGACTCGCCAGCGACATCGGCCTGAACGTAAACGGCATTCGGCAGGTCGGCCGCGAGGCGTTTCCCTTCGCGGGACGAGCTGACCGAGTTCACTACCACGGCGGCACCCTCCGCAGCGAACCGGCGCGCGATGGCTTCTCCGATGCCGCTCGATGATCCCGTGACGATCGCGACCTTATCCTGGAGCTGACCCACTTCGTCTCGCCTTTCTCACAACAGCTTTCGCAGCAGGCCGATGGCCGACCGCGCGTGGTCGATGAAGCGCCGCTCGTCGGCCAACGCGATCTCGCTCACTGCGGGATGACCAAAGGCTTTCTTCATCCGTTCGACGCCGCTGTGGTCGGACGACACGATTCCGTCGTAGTCGGCTACCCCGAAGCCGGCGGCCGCCGCGATGTCGCGGCTGCCGATCAGATCGGCGTGCAGCTGTCTGTACCCACCGGCCTTCCTGCGGGGCGCCTCCCGGGCCATCCGGCCGTGCACATTGAGCCAATAATCGCTGAACTGCCCATGATCCATCGTCGCTCGTCTGCGCAGTGCGAAACTGACCTGCAACGGCCCGTCGCCGCCGAAAATGACCCGCTGTACTCCATATATCAATCCGGACCGGTCCAGGTCCGCGACCTGCGCCAGTTGTTCGGCACTCTTGCGGAACACTGCCGCCAACTCTGCGCGCGTCCGTGACGCGCTCAACTCGACTGAAAGCAGGCCGTCGATTCGCGCCGGCACTTCAGCACCATGCGCAGTGCCGGTGAATGGGTCCGGCTCGACAGCGACTGCGGCGCGTGGCTTTAGGCCGGCTCGCCGCAGCTCGGCGCGCTGTGATCGCAGCACCGCTTCGAGGTCCTCAGATCTGCGATCCGATCGCCTCGCCAACACCAGCGCCAGCGTCGTACAGTGCGTTGCGCCTGCGCCTGCTGACCGTGGCTGCGGTCGGTCGAGTGCGTGCTGCTCATTCACCAGGCATCCCAATGAACGACATCCTCGAGCGGTCCGCGCGCCGCGGGTTTGAAGTCGGTGCCGATCGTGTATGCGATCGGGAAAAGGCCGGCCTGCGTACATTTTTCGTAGGGGATGCCGAGTAAGGACGAGGCGGCCCGCTCCTGGTCCAGGTGCACTGCCGTCCAGCACGAACCCAGCCCGCGGCTGCGCAGCGCGAGCATGAAGCTCCAGACGGCGGGCAGCAGAGATCCCCAAAACCCAGCCTGCTCGCGCACCGTCGCGCCGTCCACCCGGCGCCATTGGCACGGGATCAACATCATCGGCACCCGCGCCAGATTGTCGGCCAGGTAGCGTGCGGATTCATATATTCGCCGTTGGTCTTTACTCATTGCGCCGACCACGTCGGGCCTGTACACCGCGGTGAACGACTGGCGGTAGATATCGGCCAGAGCGGCCTTCTTGGCCGGCGCGGTCACCAACACCCAATGCCATCGCTGGTGATTCATGCCAGACGGAGCCTGCACCGCAAGACGCAGACATTCCTGCACCACCTCCCGCTCGACAGGCCTCTCGAAATCCAGCCGCCGCCGCACCGACCTGGTGGTGGTGAGCAGTTCGTCAGTGCTGAGTTTCAGAACCATAGGTGTCCCTTTGATGGCGATGCTCCCTTTGACGGTCACTTCATGCCGCGTACGGCGAGCCCGCCGTCGACCACGATCGTCGCGCCGGTTACATAGCTGGCGTCGTCGCTGAGCAGGAAACTCACGACGGAGGCAACCTCTGCGGGTTCGCCGAGCCGACGCATAGGCAACTCGGTCTCGATCCGCGCGCTCAGGACGGGGTCGTCGCGGTACCGCGTTGTTCGATCCGTTTTGATGATCCCCGGCGCGACCGCGTTCACCCGTAGTGACGGCGCGTACTGCACGGCGAGTTCCCGCGTCAGGCCGAGCACACCGGCTTTGGCGGCCGAGTACCAGTCCGAGCCCGAGGCGGTGAACGCGGCCAGCGAGGCGACGTTCACGATGGCGCCACCGCGTTCGCAGATCGACGGAGCGATGACGCGGCACAGCGCACCGGTGAGGATGAGCGAGCCGTGCACGCCTGCCGCGAAGGACGCGTCGTGGCCGGTGGGTGTCATGCTGGCGTTGTTCACCCAGTACTTGAGATCTGCCCTGTGCAGAAGCAGGTCGCGGGCGGCATCCGTCGCGGCGTCGAGGTCACTGAGATCAACGACTGCTGTCTGCACTGCCAGGCCTTCTCGGTCCAGCTGCGCCGCGGCTCGCGCGGTCTCCTGCGGGTCCATGTCGACGAGGACAACTGATGCGCCCTCCTGCGCGAGTCGGCGGGCCGTCGCCAGCCCGATACCGCGGGCGGCGCCGGTGACGACAGCGCATCCGGCTTTTCGCTCGCTCGCGGTCATCGCGAGCCGGATACGCCGAGAAGGTGTGCCAGATTGTCGCGCATGATCAGCCGGATGTCCGAGTCGGGCATGCCGGCAAGGAAGTCGAGAAAATCGTCGGGCTCGGCCACACCTTCGGGGTGAGGGTAGTCCGACCCGAACAGGACGTGGTCGGCACCCATGACGTCAACGATGTGCTTGACGTCGTCCTCGGGGTAGGGAGTGAGATAGACGTGCTGTCTGAAGATTTCACTCGGCTTCGCGTCGAGCCTGCCGAACGGCCACTCCCCGTTGCGGGCCATCATCGCCGACTTGTCCATCAGCTTGAGTAGTTGTGGCACCCACGAAGAGCCGTGCTCAACGCTGAGCACTTTGATATCGGGGAAGCGCCCGAACAGGTTGTGCAGGACCAGCGCGGCCAGCGTGTCGCTGATCGGCCGCTCTCCGTTGCACAGCAGGTGCTGTAGGGCCGAGTACTGGCCGTGTCCCCGGCCCGGCTCTTCTCCCCAGTGCGTCGCGTAGATACGCGCGAAGACGTTGTCTCCGATGTGGAAGACGGGGTGCAGTCCGGTCTCCTGCACTCTCGTCCAGAATCGGTCGAATCTGGTGTCGGCGGGCGACCGGCCACCGACGGGACCGGTCTTGAGGTAGAACAACTTCGCGCCGAGTGCCGCCACCCGCTCGAGTTCTTCGATGGCCCAGTCGATGTCGAGCAGTGTGCACAGCGGCACGCCGTAGATCCGGCCGTCCGCGCCGTAGCCCCACTCGTCTTCCAGCCACCGGTTGAAGGACCGATAGTTCGCGCAAACGACATCGGGACGGTCATCGAAGTCGGCTTCGATGAGCACCGCCATCGTCGGAATCATGAGCGCTGCTTCGATGTTCTGCCGGTCCATGAGAGCCAGGCGCTCGGAGCGTCGCATGTAGGCCGGCTCGTCGAATGCCGGCCGCGGCTGTTGCCCGCCTCCGGAGTAGTCGGCCTTGCCGGCGAACAGTCCGGCGATGGCGCCGGGCGGCAGCACCCCATCCGCTGGATTGCGATCGATGAAGCTGACGAACCGCTCGTTCAGCGCCCAACGGCGAATTCCGGTGTCCGGCAACTCCACCAGCCGAATCGCTTGATCCTTGAACTTCGGCTCGATGTGCCGGGAAAAGCAGTCGTCCTGTTCGTAATAGTGATTGTCCGCGTCGAGCATCGGATAGTCGAGGTTCACCGGATCTCCTTAGTTAGGTAACTATCGACTGGCATGGCGTCATGGGAACGGCTGTCGGCGGCGCGGGCGGTTGGTGCGCCGTCGCCGGCAAACTCGGCGAGTAGTGGCACGAGTCGGCCCCGGGCGCGTTCCTGCATGCACGCCGACATTCGATATCGCAATCGCAAAAATGTGCCGCATAGACAAAGCGCTACCAGGTTCGCTGTTCCATTTAACGGAACATATGTTCCGCTCCTGTCATGGTTGAGGCTAACAGCCTGGCTTGGCTTGTTCAAGAGCTGCCACAGCAGCCTGGACATACCGCGGCGACATCCCGACAGCTCACACCGTTGCGACTGTGCGGATTGGCCGCTCGCGCTTAGCCATGCGCGTCACGAGCCGGAGATAGCGGTTGCGGCGCTACCTTTGGAGCAATGCGGTCTTACCAACCGGCGGCTTGACCGCCGTCTACGAAGTGGTCCGCGCCGGTGATGAACGACGCCGCATCGGAGGCCAGAAAGGCAACCAGATTCGACACTTCGCGCGGTTGCGCGCAGCGTTTCATCACAACAGAGTTCCCGACCGCTTTCATCGCGGCCTCCGTCGCCGAGCCCTGAGCCAGCATGGGAGTCAAAACCGGCCCCGGCAGAACGCAATTCACTCGGACGCCGTGATCGCCGTATTCCATCGCTGCCGCCCGGGTCAGGCCCCGGACAGCGAATTTGGCCGCCGTATACGCGGCGTTCGGGACGTGCCGGACGTGGGCGAAGCCGGCCACCGAGGCGATATTCACGATAGAGCCGCCACCGGCCCCGGCCATGCCGGGTATCACCGCTCTCATCCCGAAAAACGTCCCGTGCTGATCGACGGCAATCGTCCTGAGATAGTCATCGATCGCTAGGTCCGCGGTGTGCACCACCGGGCCCGGAACTCCCGCGTTGTTCACCAGAACCGTTGCCGGGCCCCATTTGTCGGCGACACCAGCGACCACCTCAGCCCACTGATCCGGATCGGTGACGTCGAGTTCGAAGAACTCGGCCTCAGTGCCAAGCTCTTTCGCCAGGGCGGTACCTTCCTCGCGCCGCACATCGGTGATCGCGACTCGCGCACCGAGTTCGACGAATGTCCGGGCATGCTCGGCCCCCATTCCCTGGGCGGCTCCGGTGACGATGGCGACCTTACCGGTGAGAGAGAGCATCCCGCAGGCTCCTTTGCTTGCTCGATAATCGGTCCGGTGTTGGACGGATTGTCAGTTCACCACTACCGGGCAGGTGGCCAGCGCGTTGAAGACATTGCTGCAGGCTCGTGTCGGCGCGCGTGTGAGCTCCATGGCCTCGAGGTATGGGCTGAGTTCCTCGAGAAACACCCGGATTTCGAGGCGAGCCAGACCCGCACCCAAACAGAAATGCGGGCCTGTGGGGCCAAAGGTGTCGTGCGGGTTGGGGTTTCGAGTGATATCGAACTCGTTGGGCCGACTGAATGCCGTCTCATCACGGTTCGCGGAGATCATCCACAGTGTGGTCCGTTGGCCGGCCTGGATGACTTTGCCGCCGATCTCCACGGTCTGCAACGGCCATCGGGAATGATGGAGCACGGGCGTCACAAACCGCAGCAGTTCCTCGACGACCCTGACCAGGTCGCCGCCCTCGATGACCGCTCGGCGGGCCTCCGGCCACTCCAAAAGGCATACAAGCCCATTGGCGATGAGGTGCTTGGTCGTCTCTCCGCCCGCCCCGATATATAAGTTGACCCACGCCCGCAACTCCTCCTGGGTCAGGGGCTGTCCATCGACGCGGGCCTCGAGCAACTGGTCGACAAGATCACCACGCGGATGGCTGCGATGCTGCTCAATCAGCCGATCAGCGTATGCGTCGTCCTCAGCAGCGATGGCCTGGTGATCCACCGGACCCCCGTCGCCGATCAGCCGCTGGTTCAACCGACGCAGGATGGGCGCCTCGTCGTCCCGGGAGATTCCCATCAGCTCGCCCATCACCCGGAACGGGAAAATCCCCGCGACATCTTCGACCCAGTCACCGCCTCCCTTTGCGGCGAACGCAGCAAGAATCTCACGGCTCACACTCCGTATCATCGACTCCCGCTTGGCGATTGCCCGTGGCGTGAATGATCCGTTGACCAGCCTGCGATAAAGCGTGTGTTTGGGCGGATCCATCGTCAGTATCGTGCTGGCGCCCGCCGGTTCGTCGCTCGGCTTGCGTTCGGCACCGGCGCCGAGCGGGCCGGCCCAGCTGGAGAATACGGCTGCGTTTCGGTTCGCTTCTCTGACGAGCTCGTAGGAGGACACCACCCAATACTCGTCTGGCTCGTACCAGAACACCGGGGCACTTTCCCGAAGCTTCGCGAACGCCTCGAACGGGATCTCGCGACCGAACTGCTCGTTGCTGAGATCAACATCCACGTCGGTCACGGGCATTGGCTTCTCCCATGGTTGAGGGCGGACGCGCCTTCACGATCGGAGCCGTCACGGGTGTAGTGAAAGTAGGGGTGCTTGGCGAATCGGCGGACGCCAACCGGCCCGCAGAGTAAGTGTTCAGCAAACCGGAACACTTGTTTCATCACACTGTGTGATGCTAGTCTCCTGTGAAGAGATGTCAAGGCGCGTCCGGGCTTTCTGAAACCAGTTCCTACAGAAGGGCTATCGGGCCGCGACCAACCGCGCTGGGCGCGATGATCGCCAGGCTGGCGGTGGGTCGGCGCGTGTAGCGGGCGAAATCAGGCGGCCGCGGTCGGGATGCTTCTCCGACGTTTCGCATTACCGCTCATCACCCCCGACGACCTGCCGATGAATGTCTGAACCAGCCCGAGCATCGCGACCAACACACCTGTGAGAAATCCGTTCACGAAGGCGGCATTCGAATAGATGGGGGCGTGGAAGCTGTCGTAGCCGGTCACGTGTGCGGCGAGGATGCAGGCCAGCGTGGCGGTACCGATGCCGCCGGCGAAGATGCCGGTGGCGCCCATAATTCCGGTGGCGGCGCCACGCTGGTCTGCCGGCGCGGCATCGGCCACGAGATAGCCGACCGCCGAGTACGCAGCGCCGTGACCTATGCCGGCGATCCCCGTGCCGAGCAGCATCCCCCAGGTGTCAGCGTGCTCGAATGCGAGCACCGTCAGAGCGAGCGCGTAAGAAACGGTGCTGATGCGCAGTAACAGCATGCCGTGGCCACGCCGGACAAGCGCTCCGATTGCGGGCCCGAACAGGATGGTGCTCAGCCCATGCGGCAAGTAGTACAGGGTGATTGAGGCCCCGGTGATGCCGAAGCCGTAGCCCAGATCGCTGCGGGGGGCCAGTAGCAGCATCGGCAACATCACCGACATCATCGTCGCCGGCCAGTTGCAGGCGACTTGTACCAGTATCGGTATGCGCACTTGCGGCATACCGAGCACCCGCAGGTCGACCAGCGGTTCGCTACTGTGCAGCGCGCGCACGATGAAGACGATCAATGCGGCTGCGCCGAGCCCGAGCGATCCGAGCGTGAGCGCCGAATGCCAACCCCAGCTGCCTCCTTCGCTGATCGGGATGAACAACAGCGCCAACGCGGCGCACAGAAGCACCGCGCCACGCACGTCGGGTTTGCAGTGCCTGCGCACGCCGGACTCCGGCACGATGCGCGCGAACAATATGCCCACCACCGCCATGTAGAGGGCACAGAAAATGAACAGCCCGCGCCAGCCGGCCCCGCCGACCAACACGCTTGACAGCAGTGGACCGATGATGAACGCGATGCCCACGATCGATGAGATGACACCCAGCCCGATGGCGGCCACACGTCTCGAAAGCACATTGCGCACTATCGAATAGGTGATGTTGATCAGCCCCAGTGCCATGCCCTGCATCGCACGACCGGCCAGCAGTACGGCCAGATGCTGGGCAGTTGCGCAGATCAGCGAACCGAGCACGAACACAGCTGCAACCGTGAGAAACACCCGCTTGATGCCGTAGAGGTCGCCAAGCATGCCGATCAACGGTGACGCCACGACGCCGGTGATTTCGGCGATGATGATCGACCAGGTGATGGCGCCGGTCTGAAACGCCTGTGCCATACGCGGCAGCGCGGGATATATCAACGTGAATTCAAGCAGCAAGATCAGCGTCATCAAGCCGCTGACGATCACGACCGAGTACGCGCGGACCGTTGTCAGCGCGGGCCGGCCCGGCTCGGTCGTTGCGGTGCTCACGTGCGAGCCTCACGTTGGAGGTAGAACACCTTGGTCGACAACAGCGTGCGGTGGCGGCGGCGAGGCTCAAATGAGCTCGGACGGTTCGCCGTTCAAGATGATCGCCTTGGTTTCCAGATACGTCAGCAGACCTTCCCGGCCGCCTTCCCGGCCGACACCCGATTGCTTGAAGCCGCCGAAGGCGATGCCGTAGTCGGCGCGCTGCGCATTGTGGCCGACGGTCCCGGAGCGTAGCGCGCGGGAAACCTCATAGGCGCGGTCTTCGTGATTGGTGAACACCGACGCGTTGAGTCCGTAGATGGTGTCGTTTGCGATATGGATTGCCTCATCGAGGTTTTCGGCGGGGATGACACTGAGCACCGGTCCGAAGATTTCCTCCTGGGCGATCTGGGTGCGGTGGTCTACATCGGCGAAAACGGTTGGCTCAATGAAGTATCCGCGGTTCAGTTCGGGCGGACGCCGGCCTCCGGTGACTAACTTTGCCCCGCCGGCGACGCCGGCAGCGATGAACTGTTGCACCCGGTCCAGCTGGCGCTGCATCGCCAGCGGCCCCATGTCGGTGGAGTCGTCGAACGGGTCGCCCACCCTGATCTTCGAAAATGAGTCGGCCAGCGCGTCGACGAAGTCGTCATGACGCCGCCGGTCGATGATCACCCGTGTCAGCGCCGAGCACACCTGCCCGGTCATCCGGCGGGTGGACGCCGACAGCGAGTCCGCGGCCGTGGCCAGGTCGTAGTCGTCGAGTATCAGCGCCGCTGACTTCCCGCCCAGCTCCAGCGTGTACCGCGCGATGCGCTCGGCACATATCGAGGCGATTCTGCGTCCTGTCGCGGTCGAGCCGGTGAAAGCGATCTTGTCCACGCGCGCGTCGCTGACCAGCTGTTCGGAGACCTCGCGATCAGCGGTGATGACGTTGAGGACGCCGGGCGGCAGGCCTACCGACTCGGCGATCTCAGCCATCATGTAGCCGGCGCCGGGAGCCTCCGGTGACATCTTGAGCACGACGGTGCAGCCGGCCAAGAGGGCGGGCGCCGCCTTGTGCGCGATGATCGCCAACGGGCCGTTCCACGGAATGATCGCTCCGACGACTCCGACCGGCTCGCGGGCCAGCAAACGGACCTGCCCGCCCTGAGGCTGGAGGCGTTCCACGAACTGGAAGTCGTCGGCAAGGTCCGCATACGAGGTCCATGCCGCACCGATGCCCGGGACGGTCTCGCGGGCGATGGCATGCACGATGCCCATCTCTGAGGTCCAGATATGGCTCAACTCGCCGGCGCGGCGGGTGATCTCCATGCCGATGTCGCGCAGGTAGCCGGCCCGCTCCTTGGGTGTGAGCCTGGGCCATGGACCGCTATCGAATGCCGCCCGCGCCGCGGCTATGGCCCTGTCCATGTCGTCGGCGCTCGCATCGGCGACCGTCACATAGACCTCTTCGGTGGCCGGCTGGATCACGTCGATCCGCTTGCGCGACGTCGGAAGCACCCATTCGCCGCCGATGAAGAAGCGGTCGGGGTGACGAAGCGGCGCGGTGTCGCGGTTGGCAGAACTCATCTTCACTCTCCTTGAGTGACTGTCGGACGGCGCAAGATTGAACCCAGCGCTCGAGCAGGCGGCATCACCAAAGCTCATCGCCTGAGATCTGTTGACGCCGCAGTTCCATCGCCACTCGACGGATCCTTCCCTCCTGCCGCCGGGAGCACCTTGAACATCTCCGACCCGGACGCTAGCGTAAGATCGGATATGAAACAACTGTCCCGCTATGCTGAACAGCGGTAGGAGAGGCTGGCAGATGTCGAAGCAACAGTCGGCCGCGATCGCGGACCCCGTCCCGGTAGAAGATCTCTGCCCGATCGAGGTGGTGAAGACAGCCGACGACGGGCGGCCATGCCTGCAGGGCAGTCGCTGCCCGATATGCCGACAGGTTGCATTTCCGCCGCGACAGACGTGCAGCCGTTGCTATCACAGCTCTCAAGAAGAGGTGGCGCTCGGCAGCGAGGGGTCGCTGTACGCCTTCAGCACGGTGCATGTTTCGTCGACGCAGGCGGTGCCGTACACACTGGGATTCGTCGACCTATCCGACGAAATCCGAGTGCTGGGCAGGCTTTTCGGTGCCGCGGACCGTTTCGGCATCGGCGACACCGTGGTGTTGGCCCTACGAGACGACGATTGGGGCTTCCAGAAGGCCGACGCCGGGGCGGTGTCTGATGGCTGAAGCTTTCGTGACCGGTGCCGGCATGATTCCCATGGGCAAGCACCGCAATTCGTCCTACGCCGGTCTGGCGGCGCCTGCCGTCATGGCCGCGCTGCACAGCGCCGGGATGGATGCCGGCCAGATCGATGCGGTGTTCTGCGGCAACTCCTTTGGCGGCATGCTCACCGGGCAACGGATCGCTAAGGAGGTCAACCTGGGCGGAATTCCGATTGTCAACGTCGAGAATGCCTGCTCAGGCGGTGCGAATGCACTCTATGAGGCCGTTTTCTCCGTGCGTCAACGCCGGTACCGCAACGTCCTGGTAATCGGAGTCGACAAGCTGACGCAGTTCAACGGCGGCACCATTCCACTGGTCGGCGAGGACTGGGAAGTGCGGCGCGGGATGGTGATGCCTGCGCTTTACGCGATGCGGGCGCAGCGATATCTGCACGAGAGGCAAGACTCCAAACTCGAAGACCTGGCTGCGGTCAGCGTCAAGGCGCGCACACACGCGGCGAACAATCCGTACGCGCAATACCGTTCGCCCGTAACGGTCGATGAAGTGTTGTCGTCGAGAATGATCGCCGAGCCGCTCACGATGCTGCAGTGCTGCCCCACCGGAGACGGTGCTGCTGCGGTCGTCGTGAGTTCTGCTGTGGGCGCATGCCAGTCCGCGATCAAGGTGCTTGCCTCGGTCCTGCACTCCGGGAAATTCGCCAGCGGGTATCGCAACATGATCTGGCCGGAGATCAGCGCCGCGTGCGCCACAGACGCATACAAAGAGTCGGGCATCCGGTCACAAGACCTCAACGTCGTCGAGTTGCACGATGCGTTCACGATCGCCGAATTGGTCTACTACGAGATCTTGGGCCTTTGCGAGCGTGGCGCGAGCACAGAGTTTCTCCGCGACGGGCAAAGCACTTACGGCGGTGATGTCGTGGTGAACCCCAGTGGGGGTCTGCTGGCCAAAGGCCACCCCATCGGTGCCAGCGGTACTGCCCAAGTCGTCGAAATGTTCTGGCAGCTCACCGGTATGGCGGGGCCCCGCCAGGTTCCTGAAGCCCAACTGGGCCTCTGCCACGTGACCGGTGGCGGTATCAGCGGCATGGATCACGGCGCAAGTTGCGTCCACATATTCGAGAAGGTGCGCTAAATGGCCCGTCCACCAGCGAAAAAATCAGCTCGCCGCCGCGCCGCCAATACGGCGCCAGTCGAAACCGCCGAAAGCGCCATCGAGCCCGCCGACGGCCCGATCGCGAAGGCCTTCCAGCTGCTTCAAGTGTTGGCGGACGCGCCGAGCGGGGGTATCGGCGTGCGAGCGATTTCACGGGAACTCGACCTGCCGGTCTCGTCGGTGCACCGGCTTCTCGGTGTACTCGTGGGCACCGGGATGGCCAGCCGCAATGCCGACACCCGCCAATACGCGATCGGCCTCGAGGCATACCGGATGGCGGCCCGAATCACCCGCGGCATGCAGCTGTCTGAACTTGCGCTGCCGGCGCTTCGCAAGTTGGCGGCGGAATTCAACGAGACCGCGCTACTGGGTGTGTATCTCGAGCAGCAGGGCCGGATGATGTTCTCCGAACGCGTGGACGGCACCCAGGCGCTGCAATACCGCATCGCCCTGCTGACCCCGCTGTCGCTGGTATGGGGCGCGTCAGGCAAAGCCATTCTCGCCCAACTGGATCCAGAGCACGTGGAAGCGGCGCGGCGTAAGGAAGGAGCCGCACCTGCCTCGGGCGCAGCCGTGCCCTCCAAGGCTGCGCTGGCAGCTCAACTCGAAGCTGTGCGGCAAAACGGATTCGCCATCTCCAAGGGTGAGAAACTCCCGGGCGCCTGCGGGGTCGCCGCACCGGTGTTCGGCCCGGCCGGTGTGGCCGGGTGCATATGCATCACGTCGCCGATCGATCGACTCACCGACGCGACCATCCGCGCCATCACCGAACGCATCGTCGAAGAGGCGAACTACATTTCGGAACTCTATGGCGGCCGCATACCCGAAACCGCCGGCTTGAAGAGGGATTCGGTATGACGGCCACTCAGAATGGCAACGCCGGCCCGCTGCGCGGACTCAGAGTTCTCGACTTCAGCACTTTTTTGGCCGGACCATTCTGTACCCAGGTTCTCGGCGATTTGGGCGCTGAGATCATCAAAGTCGAGTCGCCGCACGGAGACAGCTCCAGGTCGATCCCCCCGCACTTCATCGACGGCGAGAGCGTCTATTACCTCAGCGTCAATCGCAACAAGAAGTCGGTCGTCATCGACTTGAAGACGTCGGCGGGCCGCGAACTGGCTCTCTCGCTGGCGGGCAAGGTGGACGTCGTCGTGGAGAACTTCGGCCCCGGCGCCCGCCATCGGCTGGGATTTGATGCCGAAGCGATCTGTGCGGCCCACCCGCGCCTCATCTGGTCGTCGATCACCGGCTTCGGTCGCGACGGAAAACGCGCCAAGCTGCCCGCCTACGACCTCATCGTGCAGGCATTGTCCGGTGTGATGATGACAACCGGCGAACCGGGCGGCCCTCCTGTCAGGCTGGGCATCCCGGCCGGCGATCTGGTCGCCGGGCTCTACAGCTGCATCGGCATCCTGGCGGAGCTGGCTGACCGCGACCGTAGCAATGGCGCGCACATCGTCGATGTGTCGATGTTCGACGGCCTGCTGTCCATGCTTTCCTACCTGGGGGCGTACACCCTTTTCACCGGGGCGGCGCCGGGACCACAAGGCAGTGCACACGCTTCGATACCGACGTATCGCTCGTTTGTCGCAGGCGACGGCCAGCGGCTGGTGATCACCGCCAACACCGAACGCATGTGGCGAGAACTTTGCAAGGTGTTGGATTGCGCCGACCTCATCGAGGATCCCCGCTACCGCAGCGGGCCCGACCGGCTGACCAACAGCGCCACGCTGTGGCCGATCCTCGAAGAAGCATTTAGGCGCCGGCCGGCTACGCAGTGGGTTGAGCTGTGCAACGAGCGTGATGTCCCGGCCGCCGTTGTCACCGACGTACCGGAAGCGTTGGAAGACGCGCGAAGTGACTCGCGATCGATGATCATGCGACTGCAGTGCCCATCGGGGGCAAGGGCCGAGGTCCTCGGAAACCCGGTGAAACTAGCCGGACAATTCCACGAAAATTCAACCTACCCACCGCGTCTGGGCGAGCACACCCGACAAGTGCTTCACGACACGTTGGGGCTGACCGATCAAGAGTTGGACCAGCTACTCACCGAGGGAGCTATCAAATAGTGAGTCATGACGATGTAGCGGAAATGAGGTCCGCCTCGACTCCTGACGAAGTCGACCTGGTGCTCGTCGGTGGCGGAGCGGGAAGCTTGGTTGCCGGGCTGGCGGCAGCTGATGCCGGTCTTTCTGTCGCACTCTTGGAAAAGAGTGACCGCGTGGGCGGAGGAGCCGCATACTCGGGCGGGGTCATCTGGGCGCCGATGAATCACATCATGCGCCGCAAGGAGATTCCCGACTCACTCGACGAGGCGATGCTCTACCTGTCGCACGCCTCGCATGGTCGCGGCGACACCGCGGTTCAGCGGGCGTACGTCGAGACGATCGGGCCGGTCCTGGAGTACGTCGAGGACCAGACCGGCATGAAGTTCATCGTTTGGCCCGGCCAACCCGACTACTATCCGGCGTTGCCGGGCGCCAAGCTCGAGGGCCGGACGGTGTTGCCCCATCCGGCGTCGATCGGCAAACGGCTCAGCGCCGCCGAGGATGAATACGCCGATATGCGTAACGTCCGGTTCTCGCCACATCTGGCTTTCGTCAAGGACATTCAGCGTTTGCTCTCCGGGCGGCCCATCTCGGACGCGTGGCTTGGCGGGCGAGCGCTGCTCGGCGGGCTGTGGCGGACCTATCTGGAGCGGGGCCTGCCGTACGCCCTGAACGCACCAGTGCGCGAGCTGGTGATGGAGCACGGCCGCGTCACCGGGGTGGTGGCCGACATAGGGGGTCGCCGACGGACCGTTCACGCCCGCGGGGGAGTGCTGCTCAACACGGGCGGATTCGAATGGAATCGTGAGATGAACACCCGCTACCTGCCGATCCCTGAGGTCCACGCTTTCACGCCCCCGGTGAACACCGGCGACGGACACGTGATGGCGATGCAGCTGGGTGCCGCAACTGCTCTGATGGATCAGGCCCAATGGGATCCGACCATCCGCATTCCCGGCGAGACCCACGATGGCGAGGATCTGTACCTGATGTTCCTCGAGCCGCTGAGCCGGCCACATTCGATGGTGGTCAACCGGGCGGGCCGTCGTTTCGGCAATGAGTCGTCGCACTTCTGCTTCACCGACGAATGGATGCGCTATGACTCTCGCACCCGCAAATACATGAACTTTCCCGCCTATCTCATCACCGACAGCCAGTACCGCCGAAAGTACGGCTTCCCCAACGACTCCGGGAAAGGGCCGGTGCCGTCGTGGATCACGCAGGCCCTCACTCTCGAAGAGTTGGCGGAACGGTGCGGCATCGATGCGGCCGGGCTCAGCGTGCAGGTGGCGACGTTCAACGTCGATGCCGCAGCCGGCACGGATGAGCAATTCGGCCGCGGATCTGACGCTTACGACCGGTATTGGGGTGACCCGCAACATGTTCCCAACCCGGTGCTCGGTGAGATCTCCGAACCGCCGTACTACGCAATCGAACTGCACCTGGGCACAGCCGGTAACCGGGGCGGCCTGGTGATCGACGGCGCCGGACGCGTCATCAGCGTCACCGATCAGCCGATTCCGGGGCTGTATGCGTGTGGGCACACGGCGGCCGACCTGGTGTTCGGCGGGGGCTACAACAGCGGAACCGCGATCGGCAGCGCGATGGCCTTCGGATACCTGGCGGCCCGAGATGTCGCGAACAATGGTGCACCGACAGCAGCTGCGGCGGGCATCCACTCTCAACCACAGACGGGATAGACCGTGGCTGATGAGGTTCTCGTTGAGCTCCGCGACGGTGTGGCTTGGATCGTGCTGAATCGCCCCGAGCGCCTCAACGCGATGAACGGACCGCTGATGGACAGCCTCGCGGAGCGACTCGGCTGGGCCGCGCGCAATCCCGACGTCAGGTGTGTGGTGCTTTGCGGTAGCGGATCGAGCTTTTGCGCCGGCGGTGATGTGGCGTTGATGACCGACGCTGCGCGTGGTGCGTCGGCGCAGGACAACATCGGCCCGCGTATCGACGAACAGGTCGATGCCCTGGATCGACGGTTCGCCAGCATCGAACACCTGGTCAGCATGCCCAAGCCCACGGTGGCGATGATCAGGGGATGGGCACTGGGCGGCGGTCTGTGCCTTGCGCTTGCCTGCGACCTGAGATTCGCCGCCGACGACGCCAAGTTGGGCGCGGGATTTTTGAAGCAGGCCATCAGCGGCAACTTCGGATTGGCGTTTCTGCTCGCCAGCGTGCTGGGCAGCGCACGAGCGCGCGAGTTTGTGCTGCTGCATGAATGGGTCAGCGCCACCGATGCGCTGTTGATGGGCTTGGTCAGTGCGGTGCGGCCCTCGGCAGAACTGCAGTCTTATACGGAATCGGTGTGCTCACGGCTGGCCAGCGGGCCGACATTCGCCTACGGCAAATTCAAGGACAGCCTGAACTTCGCGATGGGCACCGATTTGCGTCGAGTCTTGCACTACGAAGCGGTGAATTCGCGCATGACGTCGTTGTCCGACGACGCGCGCGAAGCGGCCGCGGCGTTTCGGGAGAAGCGCGAGCCCCGATTTGCGGGGGCACCGGAAACGGGCAACACCGACAAGGGAGTACAGCGATGACGTCCACGCTGGTCGAATATCACCAAGACGGTCCGTTGGGCATCATTTCGCTGAACGCACCGGAGAAGCTGAACGCGATCAGCCCCGAGATGCGTGCCGACCTGGAGCACGCGCTCGACACGTTCGAGGCGAGCGACACCGCCCGGGTGGGGATCCTTCGCGGCAACGGCCGAGCGTTCTGTTCGGGATTCGACTTGAGCCGCCGTCAAAAAGGCACCTACCAGGCGGCGGAGAGCAGCCCGTGGGACGATCGGCAGCGCTTGCGCGGCTGGGCCGACATGTATTTGCGGTTGTGGGACTGCCCCAAACCGATCATTGCGCAGGTTCATGGGTACTGCCTGGCCGGTGGTGTGCAGCTGCCGATGTGTTGCGATCTGGTCGTCGTCAGTGAGGACTGCCGCATCGGATGGCCGAAGCTGCCAACGGGAGGAGGGTGGATCGGCCCGATGTTCTCCCTTTTCGCCGGTCCGCAGCGGGCCAAGCAGATGTCCTTGGTCGCGGGTAGCGAGATCTCGGGCAAGGTCGCCGCCGAGTGGGGCTACGCCAACTTCGCTGTGCCTGCCGCCGATCTCGAGGAATCGGTTCGCAGCCTGGCGCTGAACATGGCCAAGACCCCGGCGAGCGTGCTGCAGTTGAAAAAGGCTGCGATCAACCGCGTGTGGGATCGGGCCGGCTTCAGAAACGCAGTCTTAGAGGGTGTGGAATGGGATGTCCTCACCCATAAGGACCCGTCAACCGCAGTGCTTCGGCAGTGGGTGCGCGAAGACGGAATGAAAAGCGCCATCGCCCGTTTCAATTCAGAGGGCGTCTGAGACGACAATGCGTAACATCGCCGACGCGCTGACACTGATAGCCAGAAGGGCTCCCGCAACCCCGGCCATAGGTCTTCGGGGCGGACGCGTGCTGAACTATGCACAGCTGGACGAGCGGACAAACCGACTGGCGAACGCTTTGATCGGTGCCGGCCTCAGCCCGGGAGATGCCATCGGTGCGTGGATGGAGGATGTCCCCGAGTACTTCGAGCTCTATCTGGCGGTCGCCAAGGCCGGATTGGTGATCGTTCCGGTCAACGCCAGGTTCAAAGCCGACGAAGCGCGATACGCCTTGGAGCGGGCCCGGATCTCGGCCCTTTTCTTCACCGATGGGGTCGCTCCCATGGTCGAGGCCGCGCTGGGTGATCGCGATGTGCGCCTGACCGCTACTCCCGGTGAAGAATTGGTTGCGGGCGCAAAGGGCTACGAGACGCTGCTGGCCGCCGCCGCGGCCAGTGCCAACAACACCGCCCCGGCCGCCGACGCCCCCTACATCCTGGCTTTCACCAGTGGCACAACCGGATACCCGAAGGCCGCGGTGTTGACTCACCGCTCGGTGGTCAACGTATGCCGCAGTCAGGCGATCGCCGTTCGGCTGCCGCTATATGGTGTGCGGGCCCATACGAATTCGATGTCGTTCACCTCGAGCGTGACCGCTCACCTGTTGCCGACGCTCTACACCGGCGGCGCCTCCATTCTGATGGGAAAGGGTTGGCACGTCGACGATCTGATCGATGTGGTCACCACATATGGCGCTACCCACACGACGTTGCCGTCACCGGTCGTGCGGGAGTTCATCGACTACGTCGGTGCGTCGCCGGGACGCCTCGGCAGCCTGCAGTCGATCCTGCATGCGGGCTCGAAGGTCGACGGCTCCGTGCTGCGGGAGCTGTCGCGCGTGGTCGGCCCGCGCTTCATCGAAGGGTGGGGAATGACCGAGAACTCAGGCGGCCTGGTCTGCGCGACATCGTGGTCGGATGCGCAGGGAGCCGCGCCAATGGGTGAGGATGTCTTCGACACGGTCGGCAGGCCTGTGCCGGGTGCCGATGTGGATGTCGTCGACGAGCGCGGCAATCCGCTGCCGCACGATGGCGAAACTGTCGGCGAGTTATTGGTCTCCTCACCGTGTCTGGCAGATGGTTACTGGGAGAACCAGGCTGCAACCGAGCTGGCATTCGACGGCGAGTGGTACCACAGCGGTGATTTGGGCTCGATCGACCCGATGGGTTATGTGCGAGTCAGCGATCGCAGAGCGGACCTGATCGTCAGCGGCGGGATGAATGTCTATCCGGCCGAAGTCGAGCGTGTCATCAGGCGCCACGAAGCTGTCAGCGACTGCGCCGTCGTGGGTGCTCCCCACCCCCGATGGGGACAGACAGTGGTTGCGGTGGTGGTGGCCAAGCCCGGCACCCAGTTGACCGACGCTGCCGTAATCGATTTCTGCCGAGAGCATCTCGCGAGTTACAAAAAGCCGACGGCCGTCGTCTTCGTCGAGCGTCTGCCACGCAACGCGAGCGACAAAGTACTTCGCGATGACCTTCGCAAGCTCGTCGCCCCGACAGCCCCTTGACGCGCCGCCACCCATCGTTGCGGTGCAGACCACCAGACAGGAGCAGACCATGAGCGAGAAGATGATCATCAAGGATCGCGTGGACACTCCTTTGTCACCACAAGATCTGTTTGCGCTTCTCACCGATCTCGACGCCGTGGTGCCCTGCGTGCCCGGAGCGATACTGCATCCTGACGAGGGTGGCGCCGACGGGGTGCGAAAAGGCCAGATTGTCATCGCTTTCGGTCCGATCAGATACCGGTATGAAGGCACGGTCCGCAGCACCCATGTGGATGCGGCCAAGCGCACCGTGACCTACGAGGCGGCCGGAACAGAGACGTCGGGAGAGGGAACCGTCGGCGGCGAGCTGACACTGAATGTGGCCGGGACCGGCGGCGAGTCAACCCTGGACGTCCTCTGTGAGGCACAGGTGACCGGCATGGTGGCCGATTACGGCCAGGACATGGCTGAGGAAGTTGCCCGAGACATCATCAGGCAATTCGCCAATGCGGTTCGTGAGCGCCATGAGAGCAGCGGCGCCGACGCTGCCGACGATGAGCAACCGAAGGCCCGGCACGCGGCGGCGACCCCGAAACCGATCGGCGGGTTGCGACTGCTGCTGCGCATAACCGTCCAGCGGATATTGCGAAAAATACTCGGACGCAAAGGTTCCGGCTCCACCGCCCGGACCACACCGGATAGCAGTGGGCCACAAAATACATGATGGCGACGAGCAGCTCGGCTGTGCTGGATCACTACAAGGACCGACCGGTCGTTGTGACGGGATGTGCCTCAGGTATCGGCTCGGCGGTGGGCCGAACACTCACCGAGGCGGGCGCCTGGGTCGTAGGCCTGGACCGCAAGCGGCCACACTGCCCGATGCGCCAGTTTGTCACCGTTGATCTCGCCGATCCGGAATCGATCCAGTCTGCCGTCACATCATTGCCGACCGAGGTCTTCGCCCTATTCAACTGCGCCGGGTTGTCGAGCGGAGCTGCCGACCCGACGACGGTGATCAAGGTGAATTTCCTTGGCCTGCGCGAGCTTGTCGAAAACGTCGAGCCCCGGATCCCCAGCGGCGGCGCAATCGTGAGTACGGCGTCGGCGGCCGGGCGGGGCTACCGAGACAACAGCGAACAAGTTCTGGGTCTGGTCCAGTCGGCGGGTTTCCTCGGTGGAGACAGGTGGGTAACCGAGCATGCCTCCTACATCCGGGAGTACGGCGGATACCGGCTGTCCAAGGAGGCGGTGATTCTCTACACGATGGCGCGGTGCTGGTGTCTTGGCAAGCGGGGCGTACGCATCAATGCGCTGGCCCCGGGCGTCACCGACACCCCGATGCTGCAGGATGTCGCCAAAGCGCATGGATGGCAGCGGCTCGACGACGCAGTCGAGCCACTCGGCCGTAGAGCGACTGCAGACGAACAGGCCAGGGTTCTGCTCTTCCTCAACAGCGATTGGGCCAGCTATGTGAACGGCCAAACGATTTGGAGCGATGGCGGCGCCATCGCGGCCGGCGAGATAGCACAACTGGCGGCAGACCATGACAGCTAGCGGTGGGCCCGGACCGGCACCCGGCAACGATGTGGCGGTGCCGGCGGAACTGCGCGCCGCGGCGCGCAAGGTTTCCAACTGGGGCAGGTGGGGCGATGCGGACGAACTGGGAACGCTCAACCACATCACGCCAGCCGCCATCGCCCGCGCCGCCGCCCTTGTGCGCAAAGGGCAGACGTTTTCGCTGAGCATTCCGATCGATGCGTACGGCCCATTCGGGGCACATGGGTTCCGCCGCAACCCAATCCACCTGATGTCGGTTGACGGCGGCGATCGTGAGATGACTGAGCGGCTCGGCGACTGGGGTGGCGAAGCCGAACAACGGATCAGCGAAATCTGGCGCGGGCCAATGCGCTTCAACGATGACTACATCATGATGCCACTGCAGGCCGCCACTCAATGGGATGCTTTGGCGCACGTGTACTACGAGGACCGGCTCTACAACGGCTACCGTTCGGATACGGTCACCAGCTTTGGGGCCACCTGCAACGGAATCGACAAAGTCGCCGCGGCGGCCATGGTGACAGGACGCGGTGTACTTCTCGACATCGCTCGCCACGCTGGCGTGGAACACCTTGAGCCCAAAGCGATCATCGCCCCCGAGGACCTCGAGGCGACCGCTGCGGCGCAGGGGGTGCAAGTCGGCGCCGGCGATATCGTCATCGTGCGAACCGGGTGGTGGGCGCGCTACCTGCAGACGCGTGAGGGTCCGACATGGGGCCCCTCGTCGCCGGGTCTCAGTTGGCGCTGCGCCGAGTGGCTGCACGAGCGCGATGTCGCAGCCGTGGCCTCCGACAACATCGCGGTGGAGACCAGCGCAACAGAATTCCCGGGCGTCATCCTGCCCTTCCACATGCTGGCTCTGCGTGATATGGGATTGCTGCTGGGGGAGATGTGGAACCTCGAAAGCCTCGGCCGGGACTGCGCCGACGACGGCGTATACGAATTCATGTTGGTGGCGCACCCTCTGTTGATCACCGGTGCGGTGGGTTCTCCGCTCAATCCGGTTGCGATCAAATAGGTGTGATGCAGGGGTGAAGGAGCGTTCGAAGATGACTCACGCTGTGCAGGGCCGCTCGGGGAATGCCGTCGAACTCTTTGACGTCGTCATCGTGGGAGCCGGCTTTTCGGGCTTGTACATGCTCTACCGGGCGCGTGAGCTCGGCCTGCGGGCCCGGGTGTATGAGATGGCACCCGAGGTGGGCGGTGTCTGGTTCTGGAACCGCTACCCCGGTGCCCGGTGCGACTCGGAGAGCATGTACTACTCGTATTCCTTCTCCGAGGAGTTGGAACAGGAGTGGCCGCTGAAGGAGCGCTACCCGAGCCAGCCGACCAACCTCGCATATCTCAAGCACGTGGCTGACCGTTTCGACTTGCGCAAAGATATCCAATTCAATACCACCATCGCGGGAGCCACCTGGGACGACGCTGCGAAAAACTGGTGCATCCGCACAGAGGAGGGGCAAAGCGTTACAGCACGTTATCTCGTTGCCGCCGTTGGTTGTCTGTCCACCGCCAACAAACCGAAGTTCGATGGAATGGAGGAGTTCGGCGGCGAGATCTACTACACCAGTGAGTGGCCGGAAGACGGTGTCGACCTCGCCGGGAAACGCGTGGGAGTCATCGGCACGGGCTCTTCCGGCATCCAGGCCATACCCGAGATAGCAAAGCAGGCGGCGCATTTGACGGTATTCCAGCGCACTGCACAGTACACGCTGCCGGCGAACAACTATGCCCTTGATCCGGCGATGGTCCGCGATCTCAAGGCAAACTACCGCGAGATCAGACGCCAGTGCCGGCAGTCCAACGCCGGGACTCCCTACGTCTTGGGGGATCGGTCAGCCCTGGAGGTGTCCGGGGAGGAGCGTCGACGCGTGTATGAAGCCGCGTGGGCGCGCGGCGGGGGAAGGTTTCTCGGCTCATTCAACGACATCTTTGTCGACTGGGCAGCGAACGAGACCGCGGCGAATTTCGTGCGGGACAAGATCCGCGAGATCGTCGCTGACCCATCGGTCGCCGAAGCGCTGATGCCGACCTCTTATCCGATCGGAACGAAACGCATCCCGATGGACAGCGGCTACTACCAGACGTTCAACCGCGAGAATGTGACGCTGGTGGATATCCGCAAGACTCCCATCGTGCGGTTCTGCGACAACGGCATTCGGACAAGCGAGGACGAGATACCGCTAGATGTCATTGTTTTCGCTACCGGATTCGATGCCATCACCGGTAGCCTGCTCAAGCTCAACCCCGTGGGCAGAAACGGGGTCAGCCTCAGGGAGAAGTGGGCGAACGGGCCGGTGACCTATCTCGGGATAGCAACGGCGGGATTTCCCAATTTGTTCATGATCACCGGTCCGGGCAGCCCGTCGGTACTGACCAACATGCCCGTTGCGATCGAGCAGCACGTCGATTGGACAGCCGATTGCATTCAGCGTCTGGAGCGCTCCGGTGAGCAGACCATCGAAACCACCGGCGAGGCCGAAGCGGCGTGGACCGACCATGTCGCCAAAGTGGCCGCGCAGACTCTCTATCCACTCGCATCGTCGTGGTATGTGGGAGCCAACATCGAGGGCAAGCCACGGATGTTCATGCCCTACGTCGGCGGTCTCGGACGGTTCCGCGAGATGTGCGACGCCATCGCGGCCGATGACTATCGCGGATTCCGGATCGGCGACCGCGAGGCGGTGACCGAGGTCGACTTCGACTCGCTCACCTCGTCGAATGAAGCCGGCGTGCCCGAAGCGTAAACCCGTTTATGCCCGGGCCCGGCTGTAGGCCAGCTGCTTGACTTTCCGGAGGGTGTCCATCGCCGCGTCGTGCGCGCGCTGACTTCGGTGGCCTTCGGGCATCCAGCCGTGCGAGATGTAGCCGTGCGTCAGGCGGTGGTAGCACCTGATCGATACTTTCACGCCGCTGTCGGCGA
This sequence comes from Mycobacterium branderi, assembly GCF_010728725.1. Lineage (NCBI taxonomy): Bacteria > Bacillati > Actinomycetota > Actinomycetes > Mycobacteriales > Mycobacteriaceae > Mycobacterium > Mycobacterium branderi. Next base: position 637,613 of record NZ_AP022607.1, on the reverse strand, counting down.
GGCGATGGCCGTAAGCGACGCTTTCCTCGCAGAACGTGTCGAGCACCCCGGCCGCAATCAGAGCCGGGGGCGCATCGCGCACATCGGATTCCAGCAGGACCGACGCCCGCGGATGCCGGGCCACTTCCGGTGTCTCAACGTAGTTGCCCCAATACCACGACGTCGCCGTCAATGTCGGTCCGAACCGTTGGTCGCGTTCCTGCCACTCGCGCAGCCCCGCCTCCTTGGCGAACTCGATATGCACCAGAGGGGCATACAAGATCACCTGGCCGACAAGATCGATGTCGCGGCGAGTGCACTCGAGGGCGGTGGCGGCCGCCAGATTTCCTCCCGCAGAGTCTCCCATCACCGTGACGGCGCGCGGGTCGCCGCCGTGGGCCGCGATGTTGCGTTTAACCCACAGCACGGCTTCGATGCAGCTGAGAAACGGCGCCGGAAACCGATGCTCCGGCGCCAGGGGATAGTCCACGCTCACGACGACCACACTGCACTCATCGCATATCAAGCGCGCGGTCTCATCGAATGAGTCGATGTCCCCGAACACCCAGCCGCCACCGTGGAAATACACCACGACAGGGACTTCAATTCCGGTGTGCGGCCGGTAGATTCGCAGCGTCACCGGCTCACCGTCGAATTGCACCACTTCGTCGGTGACAGCCGCTACGTCTCGCTTCGTGTACGGATCGTCCCGGTACACACCCGACAGCCGGGTGAAGGCCTGACGGGCCTCCGGCGGCGTCATGTCGCTGAACCAGCGGCCACCGAGAATCTTCGCGCGTGTTTCGAAGCCGCGAAGCAGTTCCTCGTCGCATTGCATCGGGTCTGTTCCGTCGAACTCCTCGGTGAACACCGCCGCATGCCCCCGTTTAGAAGATCGCATAGGCGTTGGCCGGCGAGGCGCAGCCCTTCGGCAGGTTCAACGGAGAGGAGGCCAGCAGGAACGAGTACCTGTGCTGGTCTGCGCAATGTGCTGCGAGCTCATCAAGTGCCCACAACTCGCCCAGTGGTAGTCCCAGAAGCACCAGAAGTCGGTGATGAGCCCAGCCGGCCGAGGGATCGTACGGCAGTGCCTCCAGGGTCGGGTTATCAGCCGCTACGGCCGCGATCCTGTTGTCCCACAACCAGGAAGCGGTTTCGACGCGGGCATCGATGCCGGGCAGCTGCAACGTCGTGCGGTCTTCGCGGAAGGCGGCCACCATCGCATCGAGGGAGGCTTCGTCGCAAGACAAGTACCAGGGCAGCCAGCCGGTGCGCACCAGCACAATGTCGCCTGCTTCGATGGTCACACCTTCGTCGGCGGCGATGGCCGACATCAGTTCTGCACTGATGGCTGTCCGGCGATTCGGCGGGAATGATTCGCCGTGTTGACGCTGCCAGTATCTCGGCACGTCGAGGAGAACACCGCGGGTGTGTATGCCGCGGCGGGCCCAGCGGTCGATCCCCAGCGCACCGGTGTCGTCCAGGTCGTCCTCCTGCCGGCCGCCGTAGTAACCGAACTGACGAAAACGCTGGTGCCGTAACCCATCCCACTGGGTACTGCCCTGCAAATAGAAGCTGTCCAGATAGTCATCGCGACTGTTCCGCTTGAGAACTTCATGGTGGACGAGGGCATTGCGCTTCGACCAGAATACGGTGGCCGGCTCCGTCAACGGCAGATTCAGGTTGATGGAGACGCCCGCTTCGACGCTGCGGCATGCGGCGGCAGTCTTGTCCGCAGTGATGAAATTCAGGCATCCGAGCTCGTCGTCAGCACCGAAGACACCCCAGCAGTGACGCTCCGACGTCCCTTCGACCTGAGGTAAGTCGGTGAATTTCGGCCAGTTATCCATATAGGCATCCAAGGTGGGCGGTTGCAGTGAGGTCTTAGCACCTCAGGTTGGTTGGTGGGTGGCCTTGCCGATAAGGCGCCGCAGTCCGGGAAGGACTTCGGCGCCGAATCGTTCGATTTGTTCTCGGGTCGCGCGGGGTGTGCTTCCCGGCAGTTGTAGTCGGATGTTGAGTGCCGTGACATCACTTTCGGTCAATCGGTCGCAGAGCCGTTGCGCCATTTCGTCTGCGCTGGCGGCGGTCACCATGTCGGTTCTGTCGCCGTTCTCCCAGGCGCGCGGAGCCGAGCGCCGGCCTTCCCGCGAAGGCGCCGGCTCGGCTCCAGGACGGGCAGGACGTTCTCCCAGCCAACAGCGCCGCACCAGCACCCGTGGCCCGGTGCCGCCCTTATCCCTATAGATGGCCGACAATTCGCGCGCTTGGTCGGGACTCCTGAAGGTCGCGATAAGCATCCCGGCGCCGGCTTTCGCCGCCTTGGCGGCGGCCACCGGACCGGCAACAGCACCGACCACCGGTACCGGATGGGCGGCGCAGCGCTTCACTGCCGGATCATCACCGAGTGGCCCTGTCGCCGCGCCACGAAGGGCCTGCACTGCGGGACCGAGGTTGCGGTAGAAATCGGCGCGACGAGTTTCATGCGATGCATGGACCAACAGGAAGTCGTCGGCCGCGAATCCGGGGGCCAAACCGACGCCGACCCGGCCGGGATGGCGGCTGGCCAGCCACCCGATCTCTTCCAGCATCAGGTTCAGTGGGCGCAGCGGCAAGATCAGTGGGCACGGCGCCGCCCACGCCTTATCAACATGCTCCAGGATCCACGACGTGCCCAGAACGGGAGTCGGCAAATACCCCTCGAACGCCCCGTGGTGCTCACTGAGTGTGATGCCGTCGAATCCGGAGTCCTCGGCGATCTTGGCTTGCAGCAGAAGTTCTTCCAAGGCGGCAGGAGGATCGAGGTCTTCGAGGTAGAGGCCAAGGGAGACCGAGGCGACCGCAAACGGGCGGAATCCGGACGGTGTCATTGTCCACCGGCCCCGACGTAACGAACAGGCCCGTCGGCAGGGCGATCAAACGCAGATCCCGATTGGCGACGTAGCGTGCGAGTTTGCCGATGCTGTGGGCCGCGCAACCGCCTGCAAACCGGGAGCACTGATCCGTGGACGCGCACCGGCTGTCGCGTGCTGCGGTAGCGCTTGGGCAAACCGTGGCTCCTTCCCTGCGGCACCCCCCTGACAGTGCGACCGCCTAGGCCGACGCTAGCAAGTCGGGCGAGATGAAACAACTGTTCTACTCAACTGAACACCCCCCTTGCCAGCGGGGCGGTTCGGTCGATTTGCGCCGCATCGTCTCGGGCAGCGCGCCGTAAGCTGGGGTTGATCGCGTCCGGCTCGTCCGGGGCGGTGTCGTCGGCCGGCCACCACGATCTGGACACAGTGTCCACACATTAGGCATAATGATATTTCAATAGCCAGCTTGCCTCGTTGCTTGGCGTCGTATTTGCCCGAGCTGTTCGCTGGACTATGAGAAAGACATCTCACGAAGTTAAGAGTCAAGCCACGAGCGAGAGAGGAGGTGGAAACGCCAGGTGTTCGTTGTAGAGCCGGCCGGTCTGCAGGCAGTGGTGGAGTTGGCCGAGAAACTTGTTGAACAGGTGCCGTTGGGCTTGGTGGTTCCAGTCTCCGGCGGCGCGGCGGGCATCGTAGTGGCGACGCGCGCCCGGCGAGGCGCGCAGCGATCCCAGTGCCCAGATCGGGCCGACGGCGGCCAGTCGCCGGTTCTTGATGTGGCGGTGCAGGACAACGGTTTTCTTGCCGCTGGCGCGGGTGATGGGGCGGATCCGGCGAAGGCTTTGAGTCCGCGGGCCTCAGCGAAGCGGGTTCGGTCATCGCCGATCTCGGCGAGCACCGGCGCCGGCCAACATCCCCAGGCCGGGGAAGCTGGTGATGATCTTGGCGTCCGGGTGTTGCTCAAAATGGGCGATCGCCGCCTCGGCCAGCTCGTCGGCCGCGGTGCAGGCGGCCTCGAGTTGGCGCAACAACGCCGCCAGTTGGATGCCCATCGCGTTTTCCACGGCCGGCGGTTGGTGCAGGTAGGTGTCGGTGAACACGGCGCGCAACCGCTCGATATCGCGGTCGAGATGGCGTCGGCGGCCAGCTTTGGTCAGCAGTCGGCGCAGCCGGGCGGGAGTCAGCGTCGCCGCCTGCGTTGGGGTCGGCGCAGCGGCCAAGATGGTGCGGGCGTCGGCGCGGGCCAGTCCACCCTCGGGCAGCCCGGCGAACGCGGCGATGGCGGCCGGGTAGAAGTCTTTGAGCAGGTCGCGGATCTGGTTGCCGATCTGCTGACGCGCCCAAACCGCATCTTGCTGGGCGCGGGCGAGCACCCGGATGGCTTGGGCCAGCTCGGTGTCGGCGGGCAGCGGTCGGTGCGCGGCGGCATCGGTGCGCACGATATTGGCCAGCAGCACCGCATCGGTGGCATCGGATTTGGCCCCCGACACTGCATGCCGTGCCCGGTACCGCGAGGCCGCCAGTGGGTTGATCGGGTAGATCACCCGGCCGGTTTCGCGCAGCGCGGCCACCCACAGTCCGCGATCGGTTTCGATCCCCACCGGGATTGGATGCGCGGCGCTGTCACCGGCCTCAGCCAGCAGCGTCAACAGAGCCGCGAACCCGGCCGCATCATTGCTGACCCGTCCGCGGGCCACCACACGCCCGTCGTCGTCGATGACGGCGACATCGTGATGTTCAGTGGCCCAATCAATTCCACAAAACAAGCCCAAGGTGTCATCACTCCTTCGATCGATGGTTATGCCGTCACCGGTGGACTCACGCGGCGCCCTAATCGCGGGACTCTTAGGTCCGTCATCTCACTAGCCGTCCGTGACTCCAGCTCACCGCAGGACCTCGTTCTATCGAAGAGCTCAAGGCTCGGGAAACACAGTCGGGAGGTCAACCCTGCGGTGGGCTCGGGCAACGGCATCCCACCACCACCGGAGGTGATCTGCCGCCAGGCGCGCCGTTCTTTCTCTAGACGTCGAGCGTCGGGACAAACCAGGCATCACCTGACAGCAGACCAACCAGGAAACAGACCCTGGTCGCCACCACGACCAGCAATCCATCCCTACTAAACGATTAGGACCGGACAGGCATGCGGATCACGTTTGACGAGAAAAAATGTCAGGGCCACGCGCAGTGCGCGGCAAACGGGCCGGACTTTTACCCTCTCGACGAGACCGGCCATTGCTCGCTGGCAGAGGTGACCGAAGTGCCGGCGGGCCTCGAGGCGCAGGCCGAGCGCGGTGCCGCAGCGTGTCCGGAGTTCGCTTTGTCCGTCACCGAATGACGGCCAGTTCGAGATGCCCCGGCAGGCCGTTTAGTCCGCGACGCGAGTAGCCGTCGCCTTTTCGAAACGTTGGCTGATTCAGGTGAGGGTGGGCCAGCGGCTGCGGTCGTAGACGGGGTCAGCACGGTCGCGGCTGCTGGCGCAGTACGTGCCGATGTCGTCTCCCTCGGGCGTACGGTCGGGCACGACGCGACGATACTTGAGCTTCCACACGGAGCCGATCCGCTCGAAGTAGTCGATGTAGCGGCCGAATCCGTGTTGGGTGTCGGAGTCGTTGACCGAGTGAAAGATGAAAAACGTTTCGCCCCAGGCCTCGTCACCGTGAACATCGAACACCGACTGGCCCAGCAGGTGATGAATCCGTACCGGGCCGGAAAGCGGTATTACCGTGGTGACCCAGTCGGCGAACTCGCGGCCGGAACCCTTGAAGGCGCCGTGGTCGTCATAGGACTTCTCGGCGTAGCACGATGCGATCAGTTCCTTGTCGCCCCGGTCGACCGCAGAAGACAGCACTGCGACGAGCTCGGTGAGCGCGTTCTTGTCGAGCCAGGTCTGAATAGCGTGGGACGCAACCGAATCCGAGCCGCTCATGGCCGCTCCCGCGGGGTGAACTCCAGGTGCAGCGCCGCTAGCCCGCGAAGCATGTAGCCCGGGAAGTAGTCGAAATGGCGGTTGTCGGCCGGCCCGTGATGTGCTTCGGAAATCTGGATGTCGGCCATCCGGTCGAGGATGCGTTCCAGGCTGACCCTGCCCTCGATGCGCGCCAGCGGGCCGCCCGGACAGCTGTGCACCCCGCGGCCGAATGCCAGGTGCTGGCGGGCGTTGGGGCGATCAGCCCGAAACTCCGCCGGGCATTCGAACCGGCCGGGATCCCGATTGGCGGCCCCGGGCAACAGCATCACGGTCGTCCCCGGTGGGAGCTCGACGCCGCCGATCTCGGTGGCGACGCGGGTGAGTCGGAAGTCGCTTTTGATCGGGCTTTCGATGCGCAACATCTCTTCGACAAAGTTGGGTATGCGCGCACGATCGTCATGCAGCGTGTCTTGCAGCTGTGGCTGCTCGGCCAGAAGTTGCAAGGAACTGGCGAGCAGCCGCGTGGTGGTCTCGTGACCGGCGATGAACAAAAAGGTGGCCAAATGCACGATGTCGCTGATCGCCGGGGTCGAGCCGTCGGGGAAGGTCGCCGTCGCTAACTCGGTGAGCATGTCGTTTCGCGGTTCTCGGCGGCGCTCTTCGATATAGGCACTGAATCGCTCGTCGAGGTCGGTCGAGGGCGGTTCAACCGCGATCACACCGCCTTCCCCCTCGCGTGAAACGTCGGCGGCGAACAACCGGCGAAACATCGCGTGGTCGGCTTCGGGCACGCCGAGAAGATCGGCGATGACCAGCAGGGGGAATGGGCGGCCGTAGGCCTGGACGAAATCGCAGCGGCCGTCGGCGATGAACTCGTCGAGCAGGCGGTCCGCCCAGCGCCACATGAACTCCTCATTCTCCTTAAGCCGCTTGGGCGTAAATAGTCCATTGAGGACGGCGCGGTGTTGGGTGTGCTGCGGCGGGTCGAAGCAGGGAAGGTACTCATGCCAAAGAAACTGGTCGCGATGGGCTTCGATCAGCTCGGAGATGTCGTCACCCTCGGGCGCGAAGGGCAGCGTCGAGAAAGGGCCGGCTGCCGAGTTGACCGAAGAAAATGTCTCGGTGTCACGGTAGACCGCGGCCACGTCGTCGTATCCGGTCACTGCCACTACGCCGTGGTGCGGCTCCCGGAAGGCCGGGCACGCTTTCCGCAGGTGTTCGAAGTAGGGGTAGGGGTTCTCGACGACCGCGGGGTCGGTGAAATAGTCAGTGTTGTCGAAATCTGTCATACCCCAGTCCTTTCCGGGCCACTGTGGTTTGCCTTTGCTCGCCGCCTACCGCACGGTGCGAAAGAACGAACGCACCTCGTCGATGAAGAGGGTTGGCTGCTCGAAGGCCGCGAAGTGGCCGCCTTTGCCGAGCTCGTTCCACCAGCGCAAGTCCGGGAACCGCTTCTCGGCCCACCGCCGAGACGCCCGATAGACCTCCTTGGGAAATTGCGAGCAGCCGACGGGCACGGTCACCGGGTCCTCGTTCACTCGGCGCAGGCTTTCCCAGTACAGTCGCGCCGATGAGGCGCCTGCCGCGGGCACCCAGTAGAACATCACGTTGTCCAGCAATTCATCTCGGCTCAGCACGCTGAACAGGTCACCATCGCAGTCGACCCATGCCCAGAACTTCTCGGCGATCCAGGCGCACTGTGCTGCAGGCGAATCCACCAGGCCGTAGCCGAGTGTCTGCGGCCGGGTCGACTGCTGGGTCGAGTAACCCGCTCCCCACTGCTGATGGTGGGAGATGGTTGCCAGCATCGCCTGCTCCTCACTCGTGAGTTCGCTGAGCATTGATTCATCCGGGCCGGCCAGGACCAGGTTGAGATGGATCCCCGCCACGTGCTCGGGGTCGCGCTGTCCGAGGCAGGTGGTCACGGCCGACCCCCAGTCTCCGCCCTGCGCCCCGTAGCGGTGGTAGCCCAGCCGGGCCATCAACACCGCCCAGGCATCTGCGATACGCTCAACCCCCCATCCGGTACGGGAAGGCTTGTCGCTGAACCCATATCCGGGCAGCGACGGACAGACAACATGGAATGCATCGGCGGCATCCCCACCGTGGGCAGGGGGATCGGTGAGCGGGCCGACCACTTTGAGGAATTCGATGACCGAGCCCGGCCACCCATGGGTGATGATCAGTGGCAGGGCATCTGGGTGGGGGGAGCGGACATGCAGGAAATGAACACCCAACCCGTCGATTTCGGTGCGGAATTGTCCCAAATCGTTGAGTCGGTCCTCGGTTGCCTGCCAATCATATTCATCGGCCCAGTAGGAACACAGTTCCTGCACCACTGCCAACGGGATGCCCTGGGACCAATCGTCGACCGTTTCAGCTTCGGGCCAGCGTGTGCGCCGCAGGCGATCCCGTAGGTCCGCCCGGTCGGCGTCGGAAAACCTGATGCGGAACGGTTGGATCGCATCGCCCATAAGCCAATCTCCCCTGGCTGGTACACGGTGGGTCATTCGGTGCCGGCGATGATCGCCTCGAGCGGGCCAGCGGACACCCCCGGGTTGCGCACGTGGGTATCGGAGTGGTCCCGGGGTAACCGGGCCGACGCGGCAGATCGCTGCATCGCCTCGGGTACTTCGCCGCCGCTTGGTCTTCCCGGCATCCGGCCCCCGGTCGCGATCGTGCCAATATCGCACATTTACGTGCAGTATGTATAGAGCATTATTATCTACCGGTAGTTCTGTCAAGGGAAGTACGGGTTAGGGTTCGATCAGCCCGATTCCGGTCATTGTGCGTAAAGCGGTCCGGTAGCCGAAAACCACTGTTGCACCGATGCTTTTGGCGGCGTCACCAGAACCGCGCGCGGCGATTCCGGCACGGCACCGGACCATCGGTCAGCTCGGCGGCCACTGACAACGATGCGAACCCGGGTCATCGGCCGCGCCACGCCGCGAGCAGGCCCGTCGCTGCTTGACCGTGCTGCGCCGTCAGCGGGCATCTTGAACAATCGCAAACGCCCGGCTATCGTCTAGAAAAGACTGAACATCTGTTCCGTATGGTTGAACAGCGTGGCTGCGCTGGGAGAAAGGCCGGTACGAGTGACTTCACAAAACCGGGCGCAACGCCGCTCGTCCGCCTGCCGCGGCATCGATTTCAGTAAGCTGCGGCCACCCGCAGATACCGGTGCGTGTCACCCCACTGTTGCCGGAAATCGACAGCGTGGCAGCGGATATCGCCACACACCAAGTAAGCGCCGACACCAGTACGGTCGCCACATCGGCGATTCCACACCGAGTTGATCCAAAGGGAGACGGACGTGCCCGCATACATCGTTCTCGACACCCAGGTACCCGAGCGCCTTACGCAGTTCTATTGCGATCTTCAAGGGGTGGAAGTGCTGCGCAGCTACGGTGATGGTCAGTACACGGCGCTCGCACCGAATCGGGAAGGGCTGATGTTGGTCTTCCAACGCGTGCCCGAGGCGAAGGTGGGCAAGAATCGCGCCCATTTCGACCTCGTGGTCGACGATCTGGATGGGCCGACAGCGCGAACCGAGGAGCTCGGCGGACGCTGGATCGAGCCGGGCAAAACTCATGAACTCGAAGGGTTTGCCTGGCGTTGCATGGCCGATCCCGAGGGCAACGAATTCTGCCTGTACGTCGCGACGGCTGCGGCCGAGGACCCCCTTCCGCCCGCCCACAGCACTAGCAGCGAAGCTTGATCGGGGCGGCACAAAAGCTCAGGGGGCGGTCCACCGGGAGGTCAGCGCGAAGTCCGACATGTACTTCGTCGAACTCCATCCGCCGTCCACCACGATCGTCTGGCCGTTGATGAAACTACCGGCAGGAGAGCACAAAAACGCGACGGTGCTCGCGACATCGTCGACAGTTCCCAGCCGTTGATGGGGCGTCATCTCCAGGTTGAGCCGGCGAAATCGCTCGTTCTGCAAGCGCTGTTCGGTCATCGCCGTCTGAATGACTCCCGGAGCCACTGCGTTGCAACGGATCCCCTGCGCTCCGTACTGGCAGGCGATGTGGGTGGTCAACGCGGTCAACCCGCCCTTGGCGGCCGAATAAGCACCACCGCGAAGTCCGCCCACCACCGCGAACGTCGAAGTGATGTTGATGATGGCTGAACCGGGTCGCATGTGCGCCAGTACGTCGCGCGCCAGCCGGAACGGCGCTCGCAGCATCACGCCGAGGAAGTAATCCAGCGTCTCGTCATCGGTTTCGTGCAGTGGTTTGGGACTGCCGACCCCGGCGTTATTGATCAGAAAGTCGATGCGCCCCCATCGGTCGACGGCGGCCTGCACGATCTGCCGTGGTGCATCCGGTGTGTTGAGGTCGGCTTGGACCGTGACCACACGGCCAGGATCGCCGACGGCCGCGGCTAACTGGGCCAGCGCGGTTTCATTTCGCCCGGTCGCCACGATCGCCATTCCCGTCTCGGCGAGCTTGGTCGCGCAGCCGAAGCCGATGCCGCCGCTGGCGCCGGTGATGATCGCTACCTGCACCTCAGCCGCCCGCTTTCATCAACGTCGCCTTGATCTGGTGCTTGAGCACCTTGCCCGCGTCGTTGCGCGGTAGATCGTTCCAGATGACCACCTGCTCAGGCGCTTTGAACCGCGCGATTCCATGGGCCCGCAGGTAGTCGCCCAGGCTGACGGCGTCGGGGCCGGGCAAATCGGTGGGCACGACGACCGCGCAGGCCCGCTCTCCCGTGCGGGTATCGGGCAGCCCGACGATGGCGATCTGCGCGATCCCGGGATGGCCGGCGAGGATGTCTTCGATCTCCTTGGGCGCGATGTTTTCACCGTTACGCACGATGATGTCCTTGATCCGCCCCGTCACGACCAGATATTCGTTGTCCACCCAATGGCCGAGATCGCCGGTGCGGAAGTAACCGTGGGCGTCGAACGCTTCGGCCTCGTCCTCGGGATGCAGGTAACCGACAAGCATCTGGGGCCCGCGGGCCCGGATCTCGCCGCCGTGGAGTGTGATCTCGGCGAAGCCGGCGCGGCCGTCGGTGTCGGCGGAATGGTCGGCGTCCAGCGGAGCGCCGACCGTCGTGACCGGCACTTCGGTCGACCCGTACACGCGGGTGATGATCGGCCGCCCGAAATAGGCGGTGGCCCTGCGGATCAGCACCGGTGACACCGATGCGCCACCGCAGATGAACAACTTGAGCTCAGGCAATCGGGTGTCGGCACGCTGGGCGGCGCCCAGCAACTGCTCGAGGAACGGTGTTGCCCCGGCCAGGTGCGTGCAGCGCTCGGTCTGCAGCAGCTCGACGGCGTCATCGGCGTCCCAGCGCTGCATCAGGACCGCGGCCGTGCCCAGTAGCAAAGGGCATTCGAACGCATAGATCGAGCCGCCGATGTGCGCGATGGGCGAGGGCACCAGAAACCTGTCGCGGGGCCGCACCAGCCAGTGTTCGCGGAGCTGGCAGATCAACGCGTGAATCGAATTATGGGTGTGCAGAACTCCTTTCGGGCGCCCAGTGGTGCCGGCCGTGTAGAGGATCATCCGCACTGCGTCCGGATCCAGCGTCGGCACCTCGATCGAGGCCATTTGCGGCGTCAACAGCGACTCGAGCGGCGTGTGCGAGGCCCCGCCGCCGCGCACCACTACAACCTGCGGCGGCGAATCGAGTTGGGAGCACACGCGATCCAACATCGACACGTAGTCGTGCCGGCCGAAATCGCGCGGGATGAAGATCATTCGGCTACCCGCGTCCTGGAGAATGAAGCGAAGTTCGCGATCCCGCAGCGACGGCAGGATCGGGTTGGCCACCATTCCGGCCACTGTGGCAGCAAGGTATATGACGGTCGCCTCGTACCAGTTGGGCAGCATGAACGACACGACGCTGCCCCTCGGCATGCGGGACATCATCGCCTGCGCCAACGCAGTTGCTTGCTGATAAAGGCCCTGGCAGTCCAGGCGGTAGGCACCATCGATCACCACGACCCGCCGCGGCGTGCGCCGGGCCGCCTCGGCCAGCGCGTCGGCCAAGGTGCCCCGGATCCACCAACCGCGGGCATAGGCTTCGGCCGCGCGCGCCTCATCCCCGTGGATCGGTCGCTGCCCGATTGCGTTGAAGTGCTCTGACATCCGCCCGACCGACCCTAGCCGCGCACGCGTCGCAGCGTCATCGAGTGACGGAAACGGGAGGCGGGGTGGGTGTTGATCGTGACCTGCGCGATCTCACCGTCGGACGTCATGTAGGTGCGGTGGACCTCCAGCGCCGGTGCGCCCGGCTCCGCGCCGAGTTCCCGTGCCAGCTCCGCAGAGACCGACACCGCCGCGATCTCCTGGCGGACCTCGACGATGCTGAGCCCGAAGAGATCTTCGATCAACGGAAAGATCGGCCCGCTATGGCGTTGCAACAGCCTGCCCACGCCGGCGAATGCCCGGTTGATGTAGTACTCGGCCCGGCATAGCGGAACATCGTGGTCCTCCACCTGGCGTGAACCCCGAACCGCCAACCACTGCTCGCCGCTCGCCAGCCCGGTCCGGTTCGCCAGGTCGTCGTCGATCACCACCATGCCGGTGGATGCGATCGCGAATCGCGTGCCGCTCGCAAACGCCAGCAGGTCGTTGATTGAGACGACATCTTGCACATAGGAATCCGACGAGGCGCGGGGGACCACCAGGGTGCCCGCGCGCGGTCGCGACGCGACCAGATTGTCCTCACGCAGCCGGCGCAACGCCTCCCGCACTGTGTAACGGCTGACCGAAAACCGCTTGCACAGCTCGTGTTCGGTGGGCAATTGCGATCCCACCGGATACACACCGTCGACGATTTCCTTCCGCAGGGTCCGCGCGACCTGCAGATAGCGGTGCTCGGCTTGCCCGGCTTCAGCCATCACAATCTTCTCGATGTATCGCAAGTACGCCGCCGTCGGCATCGACAAGGAGGATATCACAATGTGCGTGTTGGTCCGGACATACATAGGCTCGCAACAGCCTTCAATGTACCGCCTAATTGGGCTGAGCCATGTCTATTGGCCGTTAGGACGCCTAGTTGTCCGGACCAGTCCTTGTTAGAGCGCTTGCCCGGTGTGGCCATCTGAATCATCGGCGCCGGCGGCGTTGGACGCAACGAGCAGCGACTGCGCGTCGTAGTAGTAGAGGCGAATCTCGGCGATCTTGCCGTCGACCAACCGGGATTCTTCGGCGAAGTGGGTGAACTTGCCGGTGTCGTTGACCGGAAATCCGCCGAAGGCGACCGCCCGATCGCCGTCGACCAGAATGTAGTGGACCTTGAACTGCGTGACATCTGCCAATTGCGCGACCGCGGAATAGATGGCCGATAGTCCTTCCTTGCCGCGGTAGTCCCCGCCGAAGGGCAGGTAGGGCGGTTCGTGGATGACAACATCATCTGCGAGGCAGTCGCTCATGGTCTCCAGGTCGCCCCGCGGACCCGCCGCATAGAACCGATCAATGATCGAACGGTTCACCTCTGTCAACGATTTGGTGTCTGTCATTTCTGTTTCTTTCCTCTCCGGCGAATGTCTGTTTCTGATGTCTTCAGGTGGTCGGCCGCACGAGTCACACCGAAAAATCTGATGGACTTTCTCTGGGTTGTCATCAGTGCGTTCCCCGCCCTGGTTCGGACACATTTTGCGACGGGATGTTCGGTGTGATGAGATATTTCGCTCCGGTGGCTTGGCGGCAGTAGCCGTTCATCACCGCGGGCTGCAACGCCTGGCTGAGCGTAATCGACTGGGCGTAGGCAGTTTTGAACGTCGTGTCGAGCTCATTGAGGATGCGCTGATGCAGCGCATCGGTGCGCTCGCGACCGATCCGCGCCAGGACGTCCGGCATCAGCCAACTGCTGACACCCCACAACAGCCCATAGTCGTGGTGGGCCAACACCGTTGGCGAATTATCGAGGTGGCCGTAGATGTAGACGTGTTTGTCGTCGAATGAGCCGTACGGGCCGGGCTTTTTCAGCCGCGCCACCGCCTCCATGGCCAAGAGCAACTCGCCGGGCATGGTGCCGCCACCGATCGCGTCGAAGGCGACGGTGGCTCCGGTTTCTTTGATCGCAGCCACGAGGTCGTCGCCGAAGGAGGCCGCAGAAGAGTTGCATACATACCTGGCACCCAATGACGTGAGCAGGTCCGCCTGTTCAGCACGGCGCACGACATTCACCAGCGGTACCCCGTCGGCGCGGCAGATCTTCACCAGCATCTGGCCGAGGCTGGAGGCGGCCGCCGTGTGGATGAGCGCGGTGTGACCTTCCAGCCGCAGGGTTTTTACGATGGCCAACGCGGTCAGCGGATTGATGAACATGGCCGCGGCGTCCACAGTGGGGACGGTGTCGGGAAGCGGCGTGCAGTCATCGGCTGCAACAGTTAGATATTCGGCGTACGTGCCCCTCATGCCGCCGGGCCCGCTGGAGAGCACGGCCACCTTGCGCCCGATCAACGATGTGGCACCGGACCCGGCGGCCACGACGACCCCGGCACCTTCCTGACCGACAGGCAGCGCTATCCCCATGCGGTGACCCATCGCACGCCGCGCCGCGGGGGAAAGCGAAATCTCGACCCGGGGGCGATCCGGTGCGCCACCGAAGCGGGCGTCGGCCAGCTCCGCGGCTCCCAACAGGACCATCTGATCTGACGGATGGATCGGTGCCGCATCGATGCGCACGACCACCTCACCGGGGCCCGGTTTCGCGACGGGTGCTTCGACGACAGCGATCTCAAGGGTCTCCGGCGTCGCGGTGGAAACGATGCGCAAGGCGCGCTCCGGGATCGGCGGCGTGCCGGCGGTGTCGGCGGCCGCGGACATTTGGGCCCGGCTCACAAGCGGGACTCCTTGTGGCGGTGAGGATTTGCGCAGCAGACGGCTGTCTCGAATTGCCGGACGCGCATCGTTACGCCAGTCCTCAACGCGCAACGGTGAAGGTGAGATGCAGTTCGGTCAGTCCGCGCAACATGTACGTCGGCTCGTAGGTGTAGCGACGGTTGTCAGCCGGTCCATGTTTGGCTTCGTTGATCCTGATGTCCGACATCCGGTCCAGGATCCGCTCGATCGAAACACGGCCCTCCACCCGGGCCAGCGGCGCTCCGACACAGCTGTGCACCCCACGGCCGAACGCGATGTGCTCGCGCACGTTTTTGCGGTCGAGGCGAAACTCATGCGGGTGGTCGAACCGGCGCGGATCGCGGTTAACGCCGCCCACGAATATCCCCACTACCGTGCCCGCGGGGATGTCGACACCGCCCACTGTGGTGGGTTTGCGGGCGAGCCGGAAGTTGCTTTTGACCGAGCTCTCCATGCGCAGCGATTCCTCGATGAAGGCGGGAACGAGGCTGCGGTCCGCACGCAACTTCTGCTGAATATCGGGCCGATCGCCAAGGGTTTGCAGGGCGGCGCCCAATAGCTTGGCGGTGGTTTCCTGGCCGGCGGCGAACAGGAAGGTGGCCGTGTGGACCACATCGTCCACCTCGGGGGTCGCGCCGTCGGGATACTTCGCGGTGGCCAGCGCGGTGAGCACATCCTCGCGGGGCTGACGCCGGCGGTCTTCGATGTAGGCGCGGAACTTCTCGTCGAGCCTTCCGTCCAATGGGTCACCGACGGGAGCATCGTGGTCGAACTTGCCGATCGGCGGCGCGCCGGGACGCTCGGTGCCCAACATGGCGCAGAACTCCCTGTGGTCGTCTTCGGGCACACCGAGCAGGTCAGCGACCACCAGAGTGGTGAAGGGCTTGGCGTATTCGGTGACGAATTCGCACTGGCCGTTGCCGAGGAACTCCTCGAGCTGCCGGTCGGCGAGGCGCCACATGAACTCCTCGTTTTCCTTGAGCCGGCTCGGGGTTAACAGCCGGCCCAACAGCGACCGCGCGCGAGCATGCTGCGGCGGGTCCATCGTGGCCATGTGCTCGAACAGCGGAAACTGAGTGCGATGCGCCTCGATCTGGGCGCTGATGTCCTCGCTGTCGGGCTCGAACGGCAACGGTGGGAACGGCCCGCCGATCGAGACGCAACTCGAAAACGTGTCGGTGTCTTTGTAAATCGCGGTGGCCTCGTCGTAGCCGGTGACGGCGACGACGTCGTAGTGAGGCAGCCGTAGCACAGGATTCTTGTTGCGCAGGTAATCGAAATACGGGTAGGGATCGGGGACCAGAGACGGGTCAGCGAAGAAGTCGACCGAATCGTAGTTGCTCATGGTATGTGCGCCTCCCGAAGCGGGGCTGATTTGCGATCGGCACAGCGCGTGCTGCTGGTACTCGACTGAGAACAGACGGCACGTATGCCTGGAGCATACTGCAATCATTTATACTGTCAAGGCCTATACAATCCCTGCCTGGCCATCGGCCGGCGCACGGCAAGGTCTTTGCGGGCCGCAAGTGTCGCCGTTTGGCCCGTCGGTTTTCGTAGTCCGCCTAGGCCCGCGTCGCTCGGCGCGACTCCGCAGTGCCGCGCGAAGCGCTGATGCCGGCCGCAGACCGCGAGTCTCGCGATACCCGAAAAGTGTTGTGCACGCAGGTTTATGGTCGATGTCTCAATCGTGTCGCGGGCTTAACCCGGACGGGCGATGGACGGCCTGTCAGTTAGCCGGGCCGGCCAGGTTGCGTGGCCTCCGTCGGGCCTGGTGGCGGACCGGGCGGGGGAGCCGTCGGCGGCGCAACGGGCGTGGCGTCCGGCGATGGCTGGGCCGGCCCGGGCGGCACGGGCGGACCTAGCACTGGCGGCTGCAAAACCGGCGTATCTTGCGAGGTGATGCAGATGACCGTGCAGCTCGACGAGCGCGGGCCAAGTTGTTGCTGCTGTTGCTGCTGCTGGGCCCAGGGCCACATCGGTTGCTGGCCGGCGGCGGCGGATTGGCTGAGGTCGATCAGCGGCATCTGCGCCAGCGGGTCGGTCGAGGGCAGGCCGTGGATGTTCAGCGGCAGCCCGGGCCCGATGCCCTCGGCGTTCTCCAAATGCTCCAGATGCATGTCGGCGAGCGGCGGCGGGGCACCGGTGAGCGGCGGCAGGTCGACCGGCACCACACCGGTGGCGTACGCGGCCGCCCAGCCCAACACGTTCTGGGCGTAGGGCATCGAGTTGTTGTAGCGCAGGATCGCCGACAGCACCTGCTGCGAGTCGCGCAGGTCCAAGCCGCCGCTGCACAGGTAGCGCGCCGCGGCCAGCGTGGAGTCGTACAGGTTCTGCGGGTCGGCGATGCCGTCGCCGTCGCCGTCGGAGGCATACCGCGCCCAGGTTCCGGGCAGGAACTGCATCGGCCCCATCGCGCGTGCGAACGTGACCCGGCCGGGGGCGCTGCTTTGGACTATGACCTCGTTTCCGGGCAGCGTGCCGTCCAGGGCGGGGCCGTAGATCGGCCGCACCGCGGTGCCCCGGGCGTCGGTGGCACCGCCGTTGGCGTGCATCGACTCGATGCGCCCGATCCCCGCCAGCAGGTTCCAGCTGATCCCACAGTTCGGGTAGGCGTTGGCCATCATCCGCTCGGCGTTGCGGTACGCGGACAGCGCCATCGACGGAATCCCCAGGGCGCCAGGCGAATTCACGACGACCGTGGGCGGCGGCGCCGACACGGTGGCCGCCGCGAAATGCAGGCCGGACGGCGGGTGCTTGACCGTGATCACCAACGGACCCGACGGATCGGTGGATGCCGGTGCGACCGCGGCCAGTGGGGTGATGGCGGCACCGTGCAGCGTCTGCGTCGGCGGCGGAACGGACGGAGCAGCAGCACCGACCACCCCGCCGAAAACCAGCGCAGTGATTGCCGCAAGACCGAATGCAGGGGATCGAAACACGCGGAATATCCACTGCCGCACCGTTGCCGCGGCCGAGCGTACACCCGACCATCCCGCTATGTGCACTCCACCGCCCCCGCTAGCAGGCACTTGTGAAACCACGTTGGGCTCAGAGCTTAACGCGCGGCCGTGAAGGTGAGGTGCAGTTCGGTGAGTCCGCGCAACATGTATGTCGGCTCGTAGCTGTAGCGGCGCTGACCGGCCGGTCCATGTTTGGCTTCATTGATCGTGATGTCCGACATCCGGTCCAGGATCCGCTCGATCGAAACACGGCCCTCCACCCGGGCCAGCGGCGCACCGGGGCACGAGTGCACTCCGCGGGCAAATGCCATGTGCTCGCGGACATTCTTGCGGTCAAGGCGAAACTCATGCGGGTGGTCGAACCGGCGCGGATCGCGGTTAATCCCGCCCAGTGACATCATCACGATGGTGCCGGCGGGGATGTCGACACCGCCCACCGTGGCAGGTTTGCGGGCCAGCCGGAAATCGCTCTTGGTCGGGGTCTCCATGCGCAGCGATTCCTCGATGAAGGCCGGGATGAGGCTGCGGTCCGCACGCAGCTTCTGCTGAATATCGGGCCGATCGCCGAGCGTTTGCAGGGCGGCGCCCAATAGCTTGGCGGTGGTTTCCTGACCGGCGGCGAACAAGAAGCTGGCCGTGCGGACCACATCCATGACCTCGGGCGTAGAGCCGTCGGGATACTTCGCGGTGGCCAGCGCCGTCAGCACGTCGTCGCGAGGCCGGCGGCGCCGGTCCTCGATGTAGGAGCAGAACTTCTCGTCGAGCCGCTCCAGCGGGGCGCCCACCGATTCATGGTCGAGGGCGCCGATCACCGGGCGATCGACGCCCAGCATTATGCGGAACTCCTTGTGGTCGTCTTCGGGCACACCGAGCAAGTCGGCGATCACCAAGGTGGAGAAGGGCTTGGAATATTCAGCGATGAACTCGCATTCGCCGTTGCCGAGGAACTCTTCAAGCTGGCGGTCGGCGAGACGCCACATGAACTCCTCGTTTTCCTTGAGCCGGCTCGGCGTCAGCAGGCGGCTCAGCAGCGAGCGCGCGCGAGTGTGCTGCGGCGGATCCATTGTCGACATCTGCTCACACATCGGGAACTGGTCGCGGTGCGCCTCGATCTGGGCGCTGATGTCGTCGCCCTCGGGTTCGAACGGCAGCGGCGGAAATGGGCCACCGATCGCGGCGATGTTGGAGAAGGCGTCGTTGTTCTTCAGGACGGCGTTGGCCTCGTCGTAACCGGTGATGGCGACAACGCCGTAATGGGGTAGCGGGACCACGGGGCCCTTGTCGCGAAGGTAGTCGAAATACGGATACGGGTCAGGAACGACAGAAGGGTCGGTGAAGAAGTCGACGGAGTCGAAGTTGTCCATGGTATGCGCGCCTCCCAAAGCCGAGTCGAGTCGGCGGGTTGCTGCCCGCCGCTGCATACGCCCAGCCACGATATTGTATACTACTTGACAGTATAGGTGTTGCAGTATTCTGCAGGCATGCGTACCGTCAAGCCTCGATAGGGAGGGCTTGTTGAGCCACATCAGCGCCGGCCCACCGCGCGACGTGACCGATGAGAGTCGTCGATGACCGCACCCGGGCGCTACCGCGCCGCGCACAGCCCGGGCGTCGCCGAGGGTTGGCAGCTGGACCGGATCACCCCGCCCAGTCGGCTATTCGGCGCCAACGGATTGCGCACCGGTCCTGACGGTCGTCTCTACGTCGCCCAAGTCACCGGCAGTCAGATCAGCGCAATGGACACCACAAGCGGTGCGTTGGACGTCGTCAGCGCCAAGGGCGGCGAGATCATCGGGCCCGACGACCTTGCGTTCGACGAGCACGGCAATATGTTCGCGACCGAAGTCATGGACGGGCGGGTAAGCGCGCTCGACCGACGCGGACAGGCCCGGGTGCTGCGCGACGACATCCCACTCGCCAACGGCATCACCGTTTTTCGCGACCGGTTGTTCGTCGGCGAATGCCGGGAAGGCGGACGTCTGCTGGAACTCGACCGCAACGGCGGGACGCCACGCGTGTTGCTCGAGAACGTGCCGATGCCCAATGCAATGGAGGTCGGGCCCGACGGGCTGCTCTATTTCCCGGTGATGGGCGCCAACGAGATCTGGCGCATCGACCCGGACGGCGGCCGACCCGAAACCGTCGCGGCAGACCTCGGCGTGCCCGACTCGGTGAAGTTCGACGCTGAAGGCTACATCGTGTCCACGCAGCTCCACAGCGGCCAAGTGCTGCGGATCAACCCTCGCAACGGTGAACGCACCGTGCTCGCCGAGCTCGATCCGGGGCTGGACAATTTGTCGTTCGTCGATCAGCGATTGTTCGTCTCCAGTCTGAACGGCCAGATCACCGAGATCCTCGAGGGCGGAAAGGCCAGCCCGCTGCTGTCCGGTGGTTTGAACTGGCCGCTGGATTTGGCCGTGGCCGACGACGGCAATCTGTATATCGCAGATGGCATCTACTTTTATCGGCTGGCGGCCGACGGCCAGTTGCACACTGCCGGGATGCTGTTCGCCCCCGGCTATCCCGGCTTCCTGCGAGGACTGGCCCCGGTTGGCGACGGCAAGTTCATCGTGACCACCTCCAATGGTCAGGTGGCGCGATACCGCCCTGCCGACGGCGAAAGCGAGGTACTCGCAGACGGTTTCGACCAGCTCTACGGTGTGGCGGTCGGCCCGGACGGCACCGCCGTGGTCGCCGAACTCGGCACCGGAGGGGTGCTGGCGATTCGCTCCGGCGAGGTCCGGACGTTGGCTTCGGGTTTGCAGGACCCGGTGGGAGTGACGATCGGCCCCGACGGCACGTGCCTGGTGACTGAATCAGCGACCGGGCGGATAGTGAAGATCACGAGTTCCGGCGCGCACACCCTCGCCGAGGGATTGCACACCCCCCAGGGGATCCTGGTACACGACGGCCAATTGTTCGTCGTCGACGCCGGCGCGAAGGCAGTGATTGCCTTCGACACCCGGACCCGTGACCGGCACACGATCGCGTTCGACCTTCCCCTGGGCGCGCCGCCCGGGGTGATCGCCAAACCGTTGCGTGGGATGGCGCCCTTCTCCGGTCCACAGGGCCCGTTCGCGGGCATCGCCGCGGGGCGTGACGGCACTTTGTACTTCTCAGCCGACGGTGACGGCAGCGTCCTCGCGCTGCGGCGCCAGAACTCTGACGGTGGCCGTTGAATATCGTCAGACGTCGTTAACCGATTTCCGGCTGAGCACAGTTGTTGCACAAGGAGTTTCAGTCCCCGCTAGGCGGTCGTTGTGTCGCCGGCGGTGCTGTGTCGCGCTTCGCCGAGCGGCAAAACGGCACGACCTCGATGCGGCCTACGCGTCGTCGGTGGCGCTCCCCGGCGCGCTGCCCGCACCGACCAGATCGAGCTGAGGTGCGGACACCTCACTTCGGTCGAGCAGGACAGCGGCGGGCTGGGGCATGTTCTCGTACGGCTCATCCGGCCAGAATGCTTCGTTGAATGTGGTGGGCGCGCCGGGCTCACCGATGAAGCGCGCGAACTTTTGTCCTTCGAACGAGGCCGCGGCCATCGGCCGGGGCGCCAGCGCGTCGCCGATCGTAAATAGTTGCGTCACTTTACCTTCAAGCGCATCGGTCAACTCGTCGTTGGGCTCTCGCGACGTCGCAAGTACCACCGCCTCGACACCGGTGATGGTTCGCTCCGCCCCGGTGAAGACGTCGTAAACCGTCACCTCGTGGTTACCGATACTGCGCAGATAAGTCTGTGTCGAGATGGTGACGCCGGCGGCCTTGATCCGCCCGACGATGAACCCGACCTCACCGGTGTACATCAGGTCTTGGCCGACCGGCGCGAACCCCGATGTCACCAGTTCGACGTCGGCCCCGCCATGGGCGAGCAATTCCGCGATCCCGGGACCGGCATGGGTACCCTCCCCGTCGAGCAGGACTACCTTTCCCTTGGGACGCAGCCCCTCGCGAAGAACGTCCTCCGGCCTGTAGACGAAGTCCTGATCGTGACCATCGATGGGCTGGTTGAGAAAACCGCTCCGGCCGGTGGGCGAATACCGTGATCCGGTCGCGACGATCACAGCGTCGGGGGACTCGCCGAGAACCGTCTCGGCGGTCGCCTTAACGCCGAGCCGGACGTCGACGCCGAGTCGGGTCAGCTCGCCGGCCCACCAGTCCACGCCCTTTTCGAACCACTCCCGGCCGGGCAGCGTGGCCCAGAGACGAAGACCACCGCCGAGCCGGTCGCCGGACTCCAGCAGGACCACCTCATGCCCTCGTGACGCGGCCACCCGCGCGGCCTCAAGCCCGCCCGGTCCACCGCCTACGACCACTACTTTCGACGGTTTGGCGGCGCCCTTCCCGATGAAGCCACCGCCCCAGATCCTTTCGCGGAAACTCGCCGGGTTGATCGTGCATCCGGCGGCGCCCCGGGGAAACGACGCCATGCACCAGTTGCACGCGATGCAGGTGCGGCTACGGTCCTCATTGCCCTCGCGCGCGTTGCGCACCAGATCCGGCTCGGCGATCAAGGCCCGGGCGGCGCCCACCATGTCGCAGACACCGTCGGCGATGGCGGTCTCGGCCTCTGCCAGCGACGTCAGCCGACCAAGGACACTGATCACCGGAACGGAGCCGGCCGCATCGCGCATCGCAATGACGTACGGCTCATAGACGTGTGGACTCACGAACACCGACGGCATGCCCAAGTGAAATTGGTTGGGTTCCACTGCGACATCGAGATCCACGAAGTCCACCAGACCCGACCCGCAGATCTCACGCAGCATCTCGGTGGCGTCCGACTGGGTGTAACCGCCCGGAAGCATCTCGTCGCAGTTGAACCGGATCCCAATCGCCAGTTGGTCGCCCGCGCCGTCACGGGCGGCCTGCAGGCATTCGAAAATCAGTCGCAACCGGTTGGCCGGCGCGGCGCCGTACTCGTCGGTGCGCTGGTTGAAATACGGTGAGGCGAACTGCTCGAGAAGCGTGCCGTGGCACACGCTTAACTCCAGGCCGTCGTAGCCGGCACGGCGAAGGTTCGCCCCGGACCGCCGGTATGCATCGATCAGGCTGCGAACCTCGTCTGCCCGCAGCGCGTGGCTGCATTCATTGTTGCCGAAGGTTTGGGCCGACGACGGCCCGAGCGCAGGTCGCGGCGGACCAAGAGCACCCCATTGCCCGACCTGAAACGGGTTGTACCAAACCTGACCGAAAATCTTGCCGCCCTCGCGGTGGATCGCATCAGCCATCGCCTGAAACGACGGGACGTTCCTCTCCGGGTACGGCGACGGCATGCCGAAGACCTTCCCGTGCAAATTCAGGCTGGTGATGACCAGGCCGCACCCGCCCCGGACGCGCTCGGCGCTGTAGTACGGAAAATCATTGCTCGGCTCGGTTCCGAGGGCCAGATTCAGCCCATGGGGGGCGAAGTAGAACCGGTTGGCAATCTCAATGGGGCCCAGCTTGATCGGACTGAACACCTTCGGATATTTGGGATGCGCAGCAGCCGCGTTCACAACAGGCCCTCCTTATCCGAACGAGCCGCGCCACCCCAGAGGGGCACTTCGACCGATGTCGCCACATCAGCTCCCTTCCGATCCGGACCCCGCCGCCTTCGCTGTGCAAAAGGCTATGTCAGCGCCCCGATATTGACAACGGTTTTACAATCTTGCGGAATGTAGTCAACAGGCTTACGAAGTTGCCGGCATCCCATGAGCCGGCCCGACAGCGGTATGTCATGCAGCTGAGCAGTACGGGCGGACACGGTCAGGTCCTGGCCCCGCCGACCCGACCAGCCTCGTCGAGCAGTACCAGCACATTTTGCTGAACCATCGCTAATACCGCGTCGAGTTGCTCGCGCTGCTGCATCGTCGTCCCGAGACGGAAGTTTTTGCGCAGTTCCCGGTCGGCCGCCGCGGAGCGTTCCCACATCGCACGGCCCTCTTCGGTCAGGGTCACCAGCCATACCCGCCGATCGTTGACATCCGCCACTCGCCGCACTGCACCTTTTGGTTCCAACGAGTCGATCAGGCCACCGGCGTGTGTGCGGCTGGTTCCGACGCGACGAGCAAGTTCGGCCTGCGTGAGTGGACCGTCGACGAGGTGAGCCAACACCGTCGCCTCCGCGAGGTTGACACCGACCTCCGAGAACACCCGATCATAGGCGCGGCGCATGTCGCGCGCGGTGGACATGATGGTGCCCTCGACACGGTCCCACCGCTGCGCCCCGTCCGGCTCACTCATCAGCGCATCTGCCCGCATGGCACCGCCCAGGTGGTGGGCCGCTATCCGCGACGTCGACGCGGTAGCCGCACCACACCGGTACCGGATGCCGACAACTCATCGTGCTGGTTGTAGGCCCGCTGGGTGACAGTCACTGTTGCACCGTCCCCGCCGTCATGATCCACCGCCGTCACCGACCCTTCGATACGGATCCAGTCGCCCACCACATTGTGATGCCGGATCTGCGAGGAATGCTTCACCACGAAACCGTCGTCGCCGATCCAGTTCGTCAGCTGGTGGATGAGCCACGAGCAGCGTTCGGGCCCGTAGTCGTAAGCACCCGGAGTGCCGACCGCCCTGGCGAATTCGTCTTCCCAGTGAACACGTTCGGGCACGTCGGGGATGCCGAAACGGTTGGGGATGCCCAGCCCGGGATGTTTGCTCATCTGCTTGTAGGCGAGCTTGTTGGCTCTGATGTACAGACCACCCCAGCCCTGCGCGTAGGCGATGAAGCCTGTCACGGTCATGGGCCCTTTGACCATGGTCGGCAACCGATCGCCGACCTGCACATCTTCGAAATACCGTGGCTGCGAACCGCGGACGACTTCATCGTCGTAGCGCGAGAATATTTCGCGCAGATCCTCCTCCGAATAGCGCGCGGGCGGCCGACTCTTGGCTTCGTCATATTTCGTGCCGCTCAAGCGGGCAGTGTCGCGTTCTGTTCGAAAGCACCATGAATCACCCTCACAGAGCAACTCGCCTGTGCTGGAGGACAACTCGACGTGATAAATCTGCCGGAATGCGCGTCCTGCGAATCGCGTCTGGTGCTCGATGAGGTCTTTGAGCCACGCCTTGGTGTTCACTTCCGTCCCGCGCCGAATCGGTTGGTGCCAATGCAGGTCGGCGCCGGCCCACATGGCGTGGATGCCCGGCAACCCCCCGACGTAGCCCGACAGGATCCGGCTGAGGGCGAACACAAAACTCGGCGGGGCAATCAATGTCCCGTACGGGCCGGTGTTGGCGTATTCCGGGTCGCACCACAACGGGTTGTCATCGCCGATCCCGTGGGCGTAGTGGCGTATGTTGTCGCGGGTCGCTTCGTAGCACCACGGCTCGACGGTGTCGGCGATCGGGACACCAATCGCGCGGCGCAGCCGTTCCACCGCATCGTCGGTGATCGTGGCGAATCGGGGCCCCTCATCATCGTCGATATCGACGGTTATCTCTTGTGTCATAGTCTCCTGCCTTCGACGCGCCGCCTCGTGCGGTGCGGACCGGTGCCCCCTGCGGCGCCCGGGGTTCGGCTGTGCTCGCGATCGCCCCGCCGGAGCTGGATTTGGGGCCTCACGAGAAGTAGTTCTGCTGCTCGCAGCCTACTGTAAAGTCCGATATTGTCAACTTGGTTCCAACCTTGTAGGCTGGGTCAGCGGCGTCATAACACAGTGAGGAGCCCGGCCTGTGTTCTTCCGGTTGGAAGGGGCCGGCATGAGGATTTCGATGCCTGTGCCGCCATCGGGTGGCGCGGCTCGTTCTGATCAGGAGGTGCTGCATTGAGCCTGGAGTGGACTCCGTTGAAGCCGAAGATCGGGGCAGAACTTCGCATCGATTCCGAGGCCCTGCTCGATGGCGGTCATGCGGGAGAGATCCGCAACTTACTGGTGAAGCGCGGTGTGCTGATCGTGCGTGGGGCGAATTTGACCGACGATCAGCAACGCGCGTTCACCCGCACCCTCGGCGACCTGCGCCTTGGCGAAGTCAAGCAGGAAGGCGAGGGGGGACTGATGAAAGTCACGATGGATATGCGGGAAAACCCGCAATACGCCGAGTTCTTCCCCGGGACCTTCTTCTGGCACATGGACGGCACATACGAGCGAATTCCACCTTTCGCCACGGTGCTGACCCCGCGGGTGCTTTCCCCCGAAGGCGGGGATACCGAGTTCGCCAGCACCTATGCGGCGTTTGAGGATCTCCCCGACGACGAGCAGAAGTACCTGGAAACACTGCAGGTGGTCCACTCGCTGCACGCGGCGATGTTCCATGCGGTGCCCGATGCGCGCCTCGAAGACTACAAAGTCTGGATGGATTATCCCAAGCCAACCTATCCGCTTGTCTGGCAGCATAAGTCGGGGCGAAAGTCACTGGTGCTCAGCACTTCGGCGTCGCATGTTGTGGATATGCATCCGGCCGATAGCCGTGCGCTGCTGGACCGCCTGTTCGCCCACGCGACGCAGGAGCAATACGTCTACCACCATCGCTGGCAGATGGGCGACCTGTTGATCTGGGACAACACCGGCACGATGCACAGGGTGCGGCCCTATGACCCCGCGAGTGGTCGCGTGCTGCACCGCTTCACCCTCAACGGTGAAGAACCCATCACCGCCGGGGCAGCCTGAGCTCACCGTTTCACTGGCCGAACGGCCCCGCCTTGAGAGGAATCCACGTGCCGACAGCGACGCACCTGGTGGGGCTCTGCCGGCCCGGGCCGAGCGCTCTGTGCATCGGTATACCAGCGCCCGGCTGTTTACCGACGATGTCGGGCTAAAGCCTAAAGACTAACCACGACAACGGATCCCAACACATGACCGACATCCAAAATCGCGCCGCAGTCGTTACCGGCGGCGGCAGCGGCATCGGCAGGGCGCTGGCCATCGAACTGGCCAGGCAAGGCGCAGCGGTCGGTGTTGCCGACATCATCCCCACCAATGCCGAACGCGTGGCAGCAGAGATCACTGCCGCCGGCGGCACCGCGACAGCCCTGGAATGCGATGTCTGCGAACGAGAGTCGATCAGGGCGATGAAAAGTGCGGCGCAACAGGCACTCGGCCCCATCACATTGCTGATCGCCAACGCCGGGGCCACCTCGTTTGAGCGACTTATTGATATGTCCGACGACGACGTCGACTGGATCCTGCAAGTCAATCTGATGGGCACGATTTATTGCGCACAAGCGTTCCTGCCCGACATGATCGCTCATGGAAACGGTGGACATCTGTTGGCAACGGCCTCGGTTGCCGGCATGTTTCCAGCCTGGATCCCCAACCACGCGCCCTATTCGGCCTCCAAGCTGGGCATCGTCGGGTTCACTTTGAACCTGGGCGCCGAGCTTGCCGAACACAACATCAACACCACGGTGTATTGCCCGGGTGGCGTCGCCACCGGGATGAAGGACAACAACGAACGTTATCGGCCGGCGCGCTTCGGGGGACCCAAGGCCGGGCCGGTGCGTGTGCCGGACGACTTCGTCCATGACAACCTGCGCATGCTGGCCCCCGAGTCCATCGCGCCGATTGTAGTGCGCGCCATAACCAACGACCGCCGCATCGTCTTTGACCACTCCGACCAGCGCCAAGTCTGGATCGATACCTATCAGAAGCACGTGCTCGACGCCTTTGATGTCATCGAACAAGAGGAGATCGCAGCGGGATCGACGCTTAGCGCGCCGACTCGCACAGCAACCTCGACGAGTTCGTCATGAGCGTCAGCACTAAATCTCGTTGTGTAGACGCCGGCCCGATCCGTGCTCTGATGCGAACGAGGAACTGATGGCAGGGCGGGTTGAGGGCAAGGTCGCGCTTATCACCGGAGCTGGACGTGGCCAGGGCCGCAGTCACGCGGTGCGCCTGGCAGCAGAAGGCGCGGACATCATCGCGATCGACATCTGTCAGCCGATTGCCGATATCCCGGTGAGTTCATCCGCTCCGGCCACCGCCGAAAACCTTGCCGAGACGGCACGCATGGTCAAGGCGTTGAATCGGCGCATCGTCACCGCCGAAGTCGACGTCCGCGATTTCAGCGCACTCAAAAGCGCCGTCGACGACGGGGTGAGCCAGCTGGGCGGCCTCGATGTCATCGTCGCCAACGCCGGCATTGCCGACGCGGGGGTGTTCTGCTATGACCTGGATGAAAACACCTGGCAGACCATGCTCGACATCAATCTGACCGGCGTCTGGAAGACAGTGAAAGCCAGTGTGGGCCAGATGATTTCAGCGGGCAAGGGCGGCTCGATTGTTCTGACGAGTTCGGTTGCCGGGCTGACCGCATACCCGAACATGTGTCACTACGTGGCCGCCAAGCACGGTGTGGTCGGGCTGATGCGCACGTTTGCAGTCGAGCTCGGCCAACACATGATCCGCGTCAACAGCGTGAGCCCAACACACGTCAGCACGCCGATGCTGATGAACGAACGGACCTTCAGATTGCTGCGGCCCGACCTCGCCAACCCCGGCGCAGACGACATCATCCCGGTCTGTGAGACGTTCCACATCATGCCGCGACCGTGGGTGGAGGCCGAAGACATCACCAATGCGGTGCTGTTTTTCGCCTCGGACGAATCGCGCTACATCACCGGCGTGGCACTGCCCGTCGACCTCGGTCACTGCCTCAAGTAGCGAAATGCTCACCGTAACTGCACGATACAGCCTTCCGGCAACGCAACCGGCAGGTCGAGAGACACGAAGAGCGTTCGAAGACACAAAGCATACCCGGGCGGAACGTCCGGGCGCCGTCCGATCTGAGATGAGGTACTGATGGCAGGGCGAGTTGAGGGCAAGGTTGCGCTTATCACCGGAGCGGGACGTGGCCAGGGCCGAAGCCACGCGGTGCGCCTGGCACAAGAAGGCGCGGACATCATCGCCGTCGACATCTGTAAGCAGATCGCCGATATCCCGGTGAGCTTTTCGACCCAGGACGACCTCGCCGAGACCGCGCGGATGATCAAGGAACTCAATCGCCGCGTCGTCACCGCCGAGGTCGATGTCCGCGATTTCAGCGCGCTCAAGAGCGCTGTCGACGGCGGCGTCGAACAACTGGGCCGCCTCGATGTCATCGTCGCCAACGCCGGAATCGGCGACGCGGCAGGAGATACCCACTATGACCTCGAAGAAGACGCCTGGCAGGCCACGATCGACATCAACTTGAGCGGCGTCTGGAAGACCGTGAAAGCCGGTGTGGGCCACATGATCTCGGCAGGGCAGGGTGGCTCGGTGGTTCTGACGAGTTCGGTTGCCGGACTCAAGGCATATCCCAACATGTGCCACTACGTGGCGTCCAAGCACGGCGTGGTCGGGCTCATGCGAGCCTTCGCGGTCGAACTCGGCCAACACATGATCCGCGTCAACAGCGTGCATCCGACCCATGTGAACACCCCGATGTTGATGAACGAACGGACCTACAGATTGCTGCGGCCCGACCTCGCCAACCCCGGTGCAGACGACATCCTGCCGGTCTGTGAGACGTTTCACATCATGCCGCGGCCGTGGGTGGAGGCCGAAGACATCACCAATGCGGTGCTGTTTTTCGCTTCCGATGAGTCGCGCTACATCACTGGCGTCCCACTACCCGTTGACCTGGGCTGCTGCCTTAAGTAGCAACCGGTTTCGCTGCCCGGTGCGGGCAAATCGGTTGCGTGTGATCGGAAGGCGATGGGGCCGTGTCAACGTTTGTGTTCGTTGCGGGAGGCATGCACGGTGGATGGTGCTGGAAGCGGGTGACTGATCGGCTTCGCGCTCGCGGCCACGACGTCTTCGCGCCGACGCTTACCGGGCTCGCTGAGCGCGCTCACCTGCTCAGCCCGGCGGTGAACCTCGAAACCCACATCGCCGACATTGTGGGTGTTCTCGATCGGGACGATCTTCGTGACGTCATCCTTGTGGGCCATAGCTACGGCGGGATGGTCATCACCGCGGTCGCCGATCGGGCTCCGCAACGCCTGGCCCGACTGGTGTACCTCGACGCGTTCTGGCCCGAGGACGGCGAAACGGTTGCCGACATCGTCGGTGAGGAAGACTGTCGGCGCACCGTCATGGCGACGCGGACCGATTCCGCGAGCGGGCCGGTCATCGCCGGCGCCGTGGCAACCCAAATCGCCCAGGGCTGCGGTGTGATCGACCCCGACGACGTGGCGTGGGTGACGTCCAAGCTGACACCTCAGCCCGCGGCGTCGATGACTCAGCCGTTGAAGCTTGAGCGTACCGACGTCGGGGTCCCCGTATTGTTCGTGTCCTGTCGCGCAACACGTTACGACGGTCTGCAGCGGTGCTACGTCCGGGCGAAAACACGCGCCGTCGGTGACCCCCGGGTCCGGACCCTGGAAATCGACGCACCCCATGACGCGATGATCACCCATCCCGACCTCGTTACCGATTTACTCACAACTGAAGACTTGGTCGCCGGGTAGCCGCCAGCCTGGTCTTGCAGGACGCGATACCTGCTCGTGTCACCAAACCTGTTGTAGGAGTGCGAAAGAGGCTATCGATGAAGCTGAATCTTACGGTCGACGAAGTCTTAACGACGACGCGCGCCGTTCGTCGACGTCTCGACGTAACGACACCGGTGCCCCGCGCCCTGCTTGAAGAATGTCTGGAACTCGCCCTGCAGGCACCCAACGCTGAAAACCGCAACGAATGGCGCTGGATTGTCGTTGACGATCGGGAAATGGTGACGAAACTCGCTGCGGAATATCGGGCGGCGATGAGCGCCTACCAGCACAGCCAGCCGGGAAAGCCGGCCGCGTCCCATGATGTTCCCGGCGGGGACGCGATCGTCGCGTCCGCGTACGCGCTCGCCGAGAAGCTGGACCGGATGCCGGCGATCCTGATACCGCTGATGCCCGGTCGCCCGGAGGGCAAGAGCCTTCCCGAGCAATGTGCGATGTGGGGCTCGATCATTCAGGCCGTCTGGAGCTTCTTTTTGGCCTTGCGCGAGCGTGGCCTCGGCTCGGCCTGGACAACGGTCGCTTCGCGCCGGGAAAAGCAGATCGCCGAGCTGCTGGGCATCCCGCACGATCAGTACACACAAGTGGGCTTGTTCCCGATCGCCTATACGATCGGCACCGACTTCAAGAAGGTGTATCGAAAGCCGGTGTCGGAAGTTCTGAGCTACAACCGATTCTGAGTGCCGCTCCGTTACCGACCTCCCAGGAATTGCCGGATGTAGTCGTGCCATTGCATCTGTTGCAGCTCGCCGTAGCAGATTTGGCCGTGATATTCCCAGCGCGCAAGGCAGATCCAGGTGTCGACATTCAGCCACGCAGGAAGGCGGTTGGCTGCGACGACTTCGCCATGAAGAGCGTAATCGTGTCCGGTCGCGTCGGTCATTACGATGTCGGCTGTGACCGGCGCCAGGGTGGCGTAGTCGCGCTGGACGCGGTTACGCGTCGCGACGATGGGAACAAGCGTGCCGTTGCGGTAAACCCAGCCGCCTTTGGTCGGATCGCCACCCGGAATTTCCAGACGCCCTTTCCAGTCCGGGTTCAGGTCCGGGTGGTCGTGAGCCAGGCAGCCGAACATGAGGGTGTCTCCGAACACGCCGGTCGTCCAGGTGATGGGTGGCATCGGCGCGTGCATTTCGCTGCGCCCTTGACCCCAGGAGCGATCCCGCACGTGTGTGCAGTCGACCTGATAGGTCTTGCCGCGCAAAGTGAGTTCACCCCGGACGCGCATCGCCTGCTCGAAATGCAAGCCGGTCGCCAACAGCGCCGGCTCCATCAGTGCCTCCGTTTCGACATCGAATGCGTTGTCTCGTGCATGATCGACATAGCGCAGCCTGTGCCGCTTCAGCGGCTCCAGCGTCTGCACGTGATAGCCGTTGTCGAAACGGTAGTCCCACAGGTCGTTGGCGAGCATGTCCTCACCGGCGAAGCTTGTCCAGTTGAACAGCTCGGAGGCCAGCGGATGTGACTTGATGCCCTGCCATACCGACGCGCCGCCGCTGACCACACCGAGGTTGGGGTGATGCCACAGGTAGGTGATCGCATGGATATTCTCCTCGGGCACACTGAAACCGAAGAAGTGCGTTTCGGTCAGCGAGGACGAAGGATTCCGCTGGGTGAACTGCGGATGCAAAAGGTCACAGTCGGGCGTGGCAGCCGAAAACGATGCATTCTTCGTCTCCCAGAACGCCTTGTCACCGGCCTCAACAGACATCGTCGATCTCCTTCGTGCTAGTCATGGCTCGGCCAGCAGCCAACATTGCTGCAACAACGGTTCCAGGCCCGCACATTCGGCGGCCGTCATGTTCCGCCGCAACGAGCCGTAGGCCACCAGAAGCATGTACGCCGCAAGCTTCTTGAAGTACTCGAAGTCACGTAGCGGCCGCCCGCCGGCGGCGCGGTACATCGCCAGCCACTCCGCTTCGCCCGGCGGCATCAACAACCCGCTGTCGGGCGGTGGCGCGAAGAGCTGGTTGCCGACGCATTGGAATGCCAGATCAGCTTCCGCACGGCTCAAAGTCGATACCTCCCAGTCCAAAACGGCGACCAGACGCGTGCCGTCGAACATGTAGTTATGCAGCAGCGGATCGCCGTGGATCAGCTCGGGCTCACCGTCAGGAAGGTTGTCCAGCAACCAGCGCCGCACCGGCACCAGGCGCTCGAAGTTCGGCGGACGAACCCAGTCCCAGGTCCGCCAATACCAGTTGATGCAGCGCTCCAGCGGCGCGCTGCCGGTCGCGTTCATCACGAAGTTCTCCAGCCCGCCGGCCTTGATGTCGGTGGTGTGAATACCGACAAGGGCTTTCATGACTTGGCCGAGCATCTCCTCGCGATCGTCCGGCGAAGCCTCAGCAAGTGGCCCGCGCAGAAAGCTCGCGGTGTGTGGAGCGACTCCGTGTGCACGCGCCATCGTGTAGCCGGGCACGCCGAGCCAGCGGCCATCCGAATCCAGCCATACCGGCTCGGGCACCGGCACATTCCCGCCTTGCATGGCCCGCTGAACCTGGAATTGCCGCGCCATGTCGTACTCGACGAATAACCGCCGGTCGCCGGCCGGTGCGTGGCGTAACACCAGCTGGCGGGCAACCCGGGCTTGGCCGGTGTCATAGCTCACGTCGAAGAGCACGATGCCGCTCGACGCCCCGACCTCACTGGCCTCACCGACCAGGGTCACGTCGACGTCGCCGGCGACGTCTGGGCGACTTTCGATGAATCGGCAAATCGCGGCGGCACCAACTTTGCGCACCACACCTTTACCGCTACCGATCACAGCACGCAGCGTCGATTGCACATCACTCATGGAAAAGCTCCTCGCGTTGGGGCGGGCCCGGTGGCCGCAGTGATGCTGCAGATTCGTTGCAGCGCAGCAACGATGGGCCGCTAGACCCGGTCCAGATTGGCCCTTAGTTGATCCATGGCTTCCGCAACAGCCACCCCATCGTCGAAGGACGGTGCAATCTGGCGGCCGGTGCGCAGCGCTTCCTTCACCCGGGCGAACCACGGAGTCAAAGCCGGCTCATGGGCTTCTCCTGCCGGCGGCGGGAAGTCGAAGACTTCGTCGCCCTCCCCGGCGACCACCCCCCGCCGGATGCGCTCTGCGGCGGAGACGCCCGACAGATCCGGCGCGCGCCGCACAACCAGCTTCACGTCACCGACAAGTTCGACCGCGCCGGCGGTACCCATCAAGGTGATTCGGGAGGGCATGGGAGCCGCGGCCGCGTAGGCGGTGTCCTGGACTGCCGTGCAGCCATTGGCCATGACGAACCAGGCAGAGTAGGCGTCCTCCGCCGTCGCGGTGCGCTCTACACCGTCCCGGTCGGGACGGGTTGGCTCGTCGATCCGTGAAATCCCACCGCATTTGGCCACTTCACTGCCGAATAGCCACCGGGTGAAGTCAATGAGATGCGATGCGTACGCACCGATCCAGCCTCCGCCCGATTCCCGCTCGTTCACCCAGCCGTGGGTTCCCCCGCGGAATCCGTTGCTAAAGAAGCTCCAACTCAAGTGGCGGGGGACTCCGATCACACCTGCGTCCGCGATTTCCTTTATCTTGGCGCGTGAGGGCTTTGACCGAAGTTCGAAGTTGGTGAAATTCAGTACTCCGCGTTCGCAGGCCCGGTCCCGCATCGCGTGCGCCTCCTTGGCATTGCGGCCAAAAGGCTTGTCGCACAGCACGGCATGGCCGTGGTCGATGGCCCTCATCACATGCTCGTAGTGCATGAAGGGGGGCGAGTGGATGGACACCAGATCCACGTCCGATGCCAGTGCGCGCTCGACGGCCGCCTCGTCTCGCGGCGTGACGACCTCGACCTCGAATCCGAGCTTCCGGTAAACGGGAGCTGCGCCATACTGACCGAAGCCCGTTCCCAGGATCGCCACTTTCATATCGGTCACTCCCAACGGTGCTGGCTGACGATGGGTTGCGCAATGTTTTGTCGTCGGTGCCGAAGTTCGCTCGACAACTGCTTCATGACGGCGTCGTTTCGAGGTTGGCGATCCACTCTGATTTGAGGTCGGCTTTGACAATCTTCCCGGTTGCGTTGCGCGGCAACGGTTCGCAGCGAACCCACCACCGCGAGGGCACCTCAAAATGAGCCAGTGTTGCCCGCAACTCTGCCTCGATTGCCTCCACGTCAAGGGGTTGACCGCTGCGGGTGAACACGACAGCACCGACTTCCTCGCCCAAATCGGCGTGCGGCAGGCCGACCACGGCGACCTCGTCGACCAGCGCGCTGCGACCGATGGCCGCTTCGACATGGGCAGCGGCGACATTTTCACCGCCGCGGATGATGATGTCTTTGACGCGGTCGGTGATGTAGACGAAGGAGTCGTCGTCGACCCAGCCGACGTCGCCCGTTCGCAACCACCGATCGGCCTCGATCGGGGACTCGGCGTCGCCGAGATAGCGCAGCATGACGGACGGAGATCGCACCAGCAGTTCTCCGCTGCCGCCACTTTCGGGCGCGGCCACGCGTACCTCGCAGGTGGGCAGCGGCCGACCGACAGTCCCCGGCCGCGCGGCGACGGCGGTGCCCGCGGCGCTGGTGACAGCACCACCGGTTTCGGTAAGTCCCCAGGTCACCCCGATACCCCGCCGCGAGTGAGGAAAGGCCGCCCGCGCCCGCGCTTTAACGTGTTCGGGTACCGGGCCTCCGCCCATATTGATCGTGTAGAGATCGGGCAGCTGCGCGGCGGTGGCTTCCACGTAGTCGGCGACCCGTGACACCATCGACGGAACTGCGGCCCAGGCGCGCACCCGCTCCTGCGCGAGCATGGTCACGACCCGGGCGGGCTCGAACCGGCCGGTGCAGAAGACGAGCCGGCCACCGGTGGCCATCGCTATGGTGATCTGCTGGATCCCGCCGACATGAAACAGCGGAAGGCTCAGCAGACTCACGCTTCCGGTACCGGGCTCACCGTCCTGCCGGGGGAGCTTGTCGGTGATCGTCAGGAAGTTCTGCAGCGTCGACACCACGCCGCGATGAGACAGTTCGGCAGCCTTCGCGTGGCCGGTGGTACCGGACGTGAAAACGATCAGAGCGGGGTCGTCTTCCGCGACGGGTGCCGACGGGATATCCCGGCACTGTGGTGCGCTCTCGGTGAGATCGCGCACCTCGTCGAATGACAGCCATTCGGTATCCGCCGGGAGCAGCTGGGCCCGGCGCTCGTCGGCGATGATGCAGCGGGGAACGGTGACCCCGATCGCGGCCTGCAGTTCCGCGGCGCTCCACCATGCATTGCCGACAACCGCGACCGCACCCGCACGCAGGACCGCCCAAAGGCTGACGATGAATTCGATCCGGTTCGCGCCGGCGATCATGACCCGGTCGCCGGACCGGACGCCGGCGGCGTGCAATCGAGACCGGACGGCGGCCACACCCGACTCGTGCTCGGCAAAGCTCAGCCGCCGGCTGTCTTCGACGACATAGGTTGCCTGCGGTCGCCGGCGCCCCTCGAGCATGACGTCGCCTGCCCGCCGCGGACGCCGCGCGAAGACCCGGGTCGGCGCACCGAGCACGTCCTCGACGACGATGTCGCGTCCCCAGTCGATGCGCTCTTCGTCAGTCACTGAGTGCCCACCGCCTGATCCGAACCTGCAAGCCAGACTAATTGTATATCGCGTGACAGTATAAAGCATTACAGCATGCTGCAAGCTCGCCTGCGGCGTCTCGTCCGGCCCGGCCCCGGGGCGAGGCGGCAGGGCCAGGCCTGGGATAGGGCATTTGCGCAACCGGAATCTGGCCGGCGCCCGGACCGGGTCGAACACGTCGGTAAAGCGGGTAACGGCGACGCCGGAGTTTGCCCAACCAGGACGATCTCCCGGCGCGGATCAACCGGCGGGCACCATGTACGCGCAACTTCGCGCGGTTCGTCCGGTACGTTATTGCCAACTGCGATACTAGCCGGGTGCATCCCGTGCACAACGACGAACAGGTGTCCTGATGAATGACCAGCGGAGCATGCCGCAGTGGGCCCGGGTTGAGGGGGCGATCATGTCCACGGCGCGGGTCATGCGCCGCGCATACGATCGGGTGTTTTCTGATTTCGGCCTCAATCTCGCGGAAGCGACACTGCTGGCCCACCTTGTCAACGGCGAGCTCACCCAGTCTGAACTTGCTCGTCGCGTCGGAACCAGCCGCGCGCGCATCGGCGGCCTAGTCGATTCCCTTGAGCCGAAAGGCGCGGTGCGGCGAGTGGCGGACGCCACGGACCGCCG
The DNA here is from genome assembly GCF_010728725.1 of Mycobacterium branderi. Classification (NCBI taxonomy): domain Bacteria; kingdom Bacillati; phylum Actinomycetota; class Actinomycetes; order Mycobacteriales; family Mycobacteriaceae; genus Mycobacterium; species Mycobacterium branderi. The sequence goes on along the minus strand of NZ_AP022607.1, from coordinate 601,457 downwards.
TGTGTGGCTGGTGACCCTGACCGACGAGGGTCGCGCCCTATGGGAGAGCACCGTGGCGGCCGACCGCGAACTGCGCAAACACATCCGCCGGGGCACGACGAGTCAGCAGCGCGAGCAGCTCGACGAGGTGCTGACCCTGATTCACAAGAATGTGCTGACCTTCCTCGGCGACGCCAACGGGGGAGAAGAGACGCCCGCCAAGTGACTCTGGCGATCGCGTGGACACCAGCGGAACTACTCAGTCAATGCGCCTTTCGCGTGTTTCCGTAACGCAATCAGCGTCGCGCACGTCGAATCGTCATGCAGTGACGGAATCGCGACGCCGCATAGGTGTTCACGGTGACCTGGGCCACCACGCCGTCCGACGTCAGGTAGGTCCGCCGCACCCTCAGGGCCGGGGTTCCCGGCGGAACTCGCAGGGCCACAGCGAGTTCCGCGGGAGTCAGAATCGCAGTGATTTCCTCGCGGGCCTGCAGGATGCTCACCCCATACAGGTCTTCGATCAACGCGAAGATCGCACCGTTGTGACGAGGCAGGAACCTTCCCACCCCGGCGAAGCAACGGTTGATGAAGTACTCAATCCAGCAGAGGGGCACCTGCGCATCTTCGGCCCGGCGCGAACCGCGCACTGCCAACCATTTTTCACCGCCGCTCAAACCGGTCAATTCCGATAATTCGGCGTTGATCGTGACCATCTCGATGGACTCGAGCGCCAGCCGTGTGCCGGCAGCGAAGGTGCGGAGGTCGTCGATACTCATGACGTCGCGCTGATCCGAGCCGGGACGTCGAACAACCCGTGTCCCCCGGCGCGGACGCGACGACACGAGGTTTTCCTCGCGGAGTCGTCGAAGCGCTTCGCGCACAGTGTAACGGCTTACCGAAAACCATTGAGCCAGTTGCTGTTCGGTTGGCAGTCGCGATCCGACCGGGCACTCACCCTCTGAGATGCTTTTTCGCAGAGCGCGTTCGACCTGAATGTAGAGATGCTCAGTCGAGGTGATGTCGGTCATCGCGGTTCTGGTTCAGCACCGACGATCGGTGTTTTTGCGACGGGCGGCGTTAACTAAGCAGGGACGCTCGACACGCCCGTCCGATGCTGCCGTTCGATGCAGCGACCGAGGACTGGCGGTGCCCATGGTGACAGAATATCGCAATACCAAATACTGTCAAGTAGTATACAATACTGCTTGTTGGGCATCGCTGAACCGCGAGCAGTGTAGCGGTGTGCGGATCGTCCGGAGAGGGATCGAGCGTGTCGAAGTACCGGGTCATCCAGTGGGGAAGTGGGTTTACCGGCGAGATTGCGCTGCGGTACCTGATCACGAACAAGAACCTCGAGCTCGCCGGACTGAAGTGCTACACGCCGGGCAAGGAAGGTGTTGACGCAGGCGAAATCGCCGGGCTGGCCCCGATGGGGCTCAGCGCGACCCGCGACATCGACCAGTTGCTCTCGCTGC